>JAGCAV010000073.1 GCA_017652545.1 Lachnospiraceae bacterium | reverse complement strand
CGACGGCCTGCACGCAGGAAGTGGCGGATGCCGTCACACAGGCCATGCTGTTCACGTACGGAAACCCTTCCTCCAAACATCTGAAGGGTGTACAGGCCGAACAGATCGTCCGCGGTGCCAGGGAGACGATCGCGAGGACGATCCGCTGCAGTGAGAAGGAGATCTATTTCACGTCAGGCGGAACGGAATCCGATAACTGGGCCCTGTTCGGCGCGGCCGGCGCCCTGCGCAGGACGGGTAATCATGTCATTGTCAGTTCCATAGAGCATCCCGCTGTCCTTGAGGCAGCCGCCCGCCTGGAAAAAGAAGGGTTCCGGGTCACCTGTCTGCCGGTTGATGAAAAGGGTTATGTCAGGATAAAAGACCTTGCGAACGCGCTGGATGAGCAGACGATCCTGGTCTCGCTGATGCATGTCAACAATGAGGTGGGGTCGGTGCAGCCGGTGGAGGAAGCGGCGTCCCTGACACATTCCGTCTGCCCCCATGCACTTTTTCATGTGGACGCAGTGCAGTCCTACGGAAAGATTCCGATCAATGTGCGGCACCTGGGAGCAGATCTGATCAGTGTCAGCGGGCATAAGATCCATGGCCCGAAAGGAACCGGTTTTCTGTATGTGAAGGAGAAGGCAAGGATCCTTCCGCTGATCGTCGGCGGCGGACAGCAGAAAGGCATGCGCTCCGGTACGGACAATGTTCCCGGAATTGCCGGGCTGGCCTGCGCTGCTGAGCAGGCAGTCGACAATCTGGAGGCGAATACCGCCAGGATGAGACAGGTCAGAGACCGTCTCTTTGAAGGACTTGGTCAGATGGAGGGAGTTGCGCTGCTGTCCGGAACAGGGGAAAAAAGCGCCCCGCACATCGTCAACGCCGCATTTACAGGGATCAGGAGCGAAGTGCTGCTGCATGCGCTGGAGGATCGCGGGATCTATGTCTCGGCCGGTTCTGCCTGTTCGTCCAATAAAAAGCTGCCGGTATCCCCGGTACTCACACAGCTGGGCATTCCGAGAAACCAGGCAGAATCCGCCCTGCGCTTTTCTTTCAGCAGCTTCAATACAGTGGAGGAAGCCGACCGATGCCTGGAAGTGCTGCGGGAATTCCTTCCGGTACTCAGAAAGTATACCAGGCGGTAAAGGCCTGTATGACCATAAACAGCTCCGGTCTGACCGGAGATCCCCAGGAAGACAGTCAGGAGAGGATAAACAATGGATTTTCATGCACTGCTGATCAAATACGGAGAGATCGGCATAAAGGGAAAAAACCGCTACCTGTTTGAAGACAGGCTTTCGGAACGCATCAGGGAAGCTCTTTCGGGTCTGCAGGGTGAATTCTCGGTTCGCAAGGAACAGGGACGCATCTATGTGGACTGCGGCGGAGATTTTGATCTGGATGAGAGCATAGAGGCGCTCCAGTATGTATTCGGGATCGTCGGGATCTGTCCGGTCCGGATCACGGAGGACGACAGTCTTGAAAAGCTGCGTGAAGATGCTGTCACTTTTCTGGCGGGCGTGTATGACACCCATGACCAGACATTCAAGATCGAGACACGCAGGGCAAAAAAGAGCTATCCGGTTCCTTCAATGGAGGTGAATGCCGAGATCGGGGAGGCGGTGCTGGACGCGTTCAGCGATATGCGGGTGGATGTGCATGACCCTCAGATCTCCCTTCATGTGGAGATCAGGGACAAGGTCTATATGTATTCACAGATCATCCCGGGCCCCGGCGGCATGCCGGTCGGGACGAACGGGCGGGCAGAACTGCTGCTTTCAGGCGGGATCGACTCTCCGGTAGCAGGCTGGATGATCGCCAAGCGCGGTGTGCAGATCGACGCGGTCTACTTCCATGCGCCGCCCTACACCAGCGAGCGCGCGAAACAGAAAGTGGTGGATCTTGCCAGACAGCTCGGAAAATACGCCGGCCGTATCCGGCTGCATGTCGTGAACTTTACGGATATCCAGCTGTATATCTATGAAAAGTGTCCGCATGACCAGCTGACGATCATTATGCGCAGGTATATGATGAAGATCGCGGAGCATTTCGCGGCTGAAGACAGGGCGATGGCGCTGATCACCGGGGAAAGCATAGGGCAGGTGGCCAGCCAGACCATCCAGAGCCTGACGGTGACCAACGAAGTCTGCACCATGCCTGTGTTCAGGCCCCTGATCGGATTTGACAAGCAGGATATCGTGGAGATCTCCGAAAAGATCGGGACATACGAAACATCGATCCTCCCGTACGAGGACTGCTGTACCATCTTCGTGGCCAAGCATCCTGTGACAAAGCCGATCCTGTCGGCGATCAAAAAATCGGAGACCCATCTGCAGGAAAGGATCGATGAGCTGGTGCAGGCAGCCATTGAAACAACGGAAACGATCGGAATATAAAAAAGAACCGCGCGGCTGTTTCACCGCGCGGTCTTGTTTTCCTGCGTTTATGCTTCTACGATATAGGGTTTCAGGGCCTCAAGGATGACATCCATGTTTTCATCCGCATGGATGGTCAGCTCGATGTTCCTGGAAAGATCCAGACTGAAGATGCCCATGATGGATTTGGCATCGATCACATAACGACCGGATACAAGGTCAAAATCAGTATCAAATCTGGAAATATCGTTGACAAAGGACTTTACTTTGTCTATAGAATTAAGAGATATTTGTACTGTCTTCATTTTTCTCCTCCCTGCTGTCATTTCTTTGGGGGTAACGGTTCAGATTCGGTGCGTTCGGCAACCATGTTCCCGATGGCCTGAATGGTTACTTTGCGGTTATCTTATATGGAAAACCCGGCAAAGTCAAGGAAAGAAGCAGTAAAGAAACAATGATAAAAATAAAGAAAAACATAAGAGGCATGATCAATGGCCGGAAGGAAACCGGAAGATAGAAAAAGAGCGGCGCTTCACAATCTGGGCTGCAAGGTAAACGCATACGAGACAGAAGCGATGGAACAGCTTCTGCGGGAAGCCGGGTATGTCATTGTTCCTTTTGACGAGACAGCCGATGTCTATGTCATCAACACCTGCTCGGTCACCAACATCGCTGACCGGAAATCCAGGCAGATGCTTCACAGGGCCAGGAAGATGAATCCGTCTGCGGTGGTCGTCGCGGCGGGATGCTATGTACAGACAGCAAATGACAGGACGCACCTGGAAGTGGACGCGGATGTGATCATCGGCAATAATAAAAAGAAAGAACTGCCTCAAATCCTGGAAACGTTTTTCAGGGAGAGGGCTGAAGCCGGATCCGCCGGCGCGGATGAAGGCAGACAGCGCCATATCCTGGACATCAACCACGAAGGCAGTTACGAAGAACTGAAGATCGACCGGACCAGTGAGCATACCCGGGCCTTCATCAAAGTACAGGACGGCTGCAACCAGTTCTGCTCCTACTGCATCATTCCCTTCGCGCGCGGCAGGATCCGCAGCAGACAGATCCCTGATGTGGTGGAGGAGGTCGGAAAGCTGACAGCTTCCGGGGTGAAGGAGATCGTACTGACAGGCATACATCTGAGTTCTTACGGGATGGACTGGAAGGAGTCACCCTCTGCCGGCAGCCTGCTTTCGCTGATCCGTTCAGTTGCCTGTGTGCCGGGTGTCGAAAGGATCCGGCTGGGATCGCTGGAGCCGAGGATCATTACGGAGGCGTTCGCCGCTGCCCTGAAGGCAGTGCCGCAGTTCTGTCCGCACTTTCATCTCTCCCTGCAGAGCGGATGTGACAGTGTGCTCAGACGGATGAACCGGAAATATACGACTGAAGAATACGAAAAAGCGCTGGAGATCCTCCGGACGGTCTTTGACGATCCCGCCCTGACGACGGATGTGATCGTCGGTTTCCCGGGAGAAACGGAAGAAGAATTTGCCTGTACAAGGAAGTTTCTTGAAAAGATCGGCCTGTATGAGACGCATATTTTCAAGTATTCCATGCGGGCCGGCACAAGAGCCGCTGCCATGCCGGACCAGGTTCCGGAGCATGTCAAGAATGACAGGAGCAGTGATCTGATCGCGCTGGGCAGGGAGAACATGAGGCGGTATATCCGCAGATGGGACCGGAAACCGGTTCAGGTCCTGGTGGAAGAGACCCGGGTCATGGACGGAGAAACCTGGTATACCGGATATACCCGCGAGTACATCCGCGTGTTTATGAAGGATGAGGCGGGAGACGGGGAGAGCCGGGTCAACACCCTTGTGACCGGCTGCCTTGACTGCCTGAGACCTGAGCGGATCCTTCTTTGTGAACATACGGAGCAGATATACGGATACCGGAAGGGAACGGAATGAAGAAAGCACATGGCCTGCGGGGATCCGCCCTGGAGGAACTGATCAACATTACAAACGAGCAATATGCGGAAAAGAAGCTGGCACTGATCCAGAAGGTCCCGACACCGATCACGCCGATCGACATTGACAAGGAGACAAGACACATTACGCTTGCCTATTTTGACCGGAAGAGCACGGTGGACTACATAGGGGCTGTCCAGGGGATCCCGGTCTGTTTTGATGCCAAGGAATGCGCCAGCGATACGTTCGCCCTGCAGAATATCCATCCGCATCAGATCCGGTTTATGGAACAGTTTGAGGCGCAGGACGGAGTCGCCTTCCTGATCGTCTACTTTACCCGGCGCGACGAGATCTACTATATGCCTTTCCGGGATGTCAAGCGGTTCTGGGACAGGGCGCTTGAGGGCGGCAGAAAGAGCTTCCGCTTTGAGGAGATCGATATCACCTATGAGATCACGCCGCATGACGGCATGCTGGTACCCTACCTTGATATGATGCAGAAGGATCTGGAAAGCCGGGATGACCGGATTTGACATAAGGCCGGGAAGTGGGTATGATGTGAGTTGCCGTTACTTTAACAGAGTAGTGTAAGAATGTATTTTTCCGTAAGATAAAATGAATGATCTGATGCTGCATACACCGGACGGGTTCCGGGATATATATGATGATGACTGCAGGCAGAAGCTTGAGCTGGAAACGCGCCTCAGAGAGGTCATGTACAGTTTCGGCTATCGGGCGATCGAGACGCCTTCCGTGGAGTTCGCGGAGATCTTTGCCGGGAGTGAAGGCGGAGTCTCCCAGAGGGAACTGTACAGGTTTTTTGACAGGGACGGAAGCACAATGGCGCTGCGTCCGGATTTTACGCCCTCTGTGGCAAGATCTGCAGCCAAGTATTTTTCGCTGGAGGAGCCTGTCCGCCTGTGCTATCTGGGACAGACATTCGTAAACCATTCCAGCTATAAGGGCATGCTTAAGGAGACGACCCAGCTGGGAGCGGAGCTGATGGGAGACGCGTCGCCGGACGCGGACGCCGAGGTGCTGGCGATGGTGATCCGCTCGCTTCTGAAAACCGGCCTGACGGATTTCCAGATCACTGTGGGCCATGCGCTCTACTTTGAAAGCCTGATCGCGCACGAACTGGACCGGCAGGATATGGAAACGCTCAAAGCGCTGATCCGCAACCGGAACAGCTTTGGCGTCCGCGATTTCCTGCAGGAAAGAAAAGTGGAGAGCGCGCGTGCCATGGCCATTGCCGGACTGCCGGATCTTTTCGGCGGGGAGGAAGTGCTTGAACGGGCGAGAGAACTGGCGCGGCCTGTGGACGGCCCTGCTGCCGGAAAGGCCGGGCAGGCGATCGACCGTCTGCAGCAGGTCCACGATATCCTGCGCATCTATGGCCTGGAAAAGTATGTCACGTTCGACCTGGCCATGCTGGGAAGCTACATGTACTATACTGGGATCATTTTCCGGGGTTATACGCGCGGCAGCGGCGATGCTGTCGTAAAAGGCGGACGGTATGATCATCTTCTGGAACAGTTCGGAAAAGAAGCGCCGTCCACCGGTTTTGTCGTTGTGATCGACAGGCTGCTGGAGGCTTTGAAATACCAGCAGATCGGGATCTTCCCGGAGAGGACCTGCCGGCGGATCGAATGCACAGGCGCGAACAGGGAGCAGGCGCTCAGGGAAGCGGAGGCACTGCGTGCGCAGGGAATGAACGTTGAAGTGGTTTATCGCGGCTGATCATGGCGGTCAGGGCGAAGTCTGGAAAAGAAATATATGAGATATCTTACTGTTGCCCTTTGCAAGGGCCGTCTGGCAAAAAAGAGCATGGAGCTGTTTGACAGGCTGGGGATCTCCTGCGAGGAGATGAACGATCCTGCCTCAAGAAAGCTGATCTTTACGGATGAGAAGAATCATCTCCGGTTTTTCCTGTCAAAGGGTCCCGATGTACCCACCTATGTGGAATACGGCGCTGCCGACATCGGTATCGTCGGACGGGATGTGATTCTGGAGGAAGGACGCAAGGTATATGAGGTGCTGGACCTGGGGTTCGGCAGGTGCAGGATGTGTGTCTGCGGCCCGCCCGGGGCGAAAGAGCTCCTGGCAGGCCAGGAACAGATCCGGGTCGCCACAAAGTATCCGAACATCGCCAGGGATTATTTTTACAATGTCAGGAATCAGACGGTTGAGATCATCAAACTGAACGGATCCATTGAGCTGGCGCCGATCGTGGGTCTTTCGGAAGTGATCGTGGATATCGTGGAAACCGGAAGCACCCTGCGGGAGAACGGACTTGGTGTGCTGGAAGAGGTCTGTCCGCTGTCCGCAAGAGTCATTGTCAATCCTGCAAGCATGAGGATGGAACATGAACGGATCAACGGGATCGTCAGGGATCTCGCGGCGGCAATCGGGCAATGAGGATAAAAACGGATGAAGATCATTAAACTGACGGAAAAGAGCCGGGAGGACCTTCTTGAAAAGCTGCTCAAGCGCAGCCCCTCCCATTTTGAAGCCTATGAGCAGAATGTGCGCAGCATCGTGGAGGATGTAAAGAGCCGGGGCGATGAGGCGCTGTTCGAATATACCGGGAAATATGACGGGGTCAGTGTGGATGCCGGCAGCGTGCAGGTGACACAGGAGGAGATCCGGGAAGCCTATACGCTCGTGGATCCGTCCCTGACAGAGGTGATCAGGAAAGCGCTTGTCAATATCCGGACTTTCCATGAAAAACAGAAAAAGAACAGCTGGTTTGACACCACCGCCGACGGCACGATCCTGGGACAGCGCGTTACGCCGCTGGGCCGGGTCGGGGTCTATGTGCCGGGGGGAAAGGCTGTCTATCCTTCTTCGGTCCTGATGAACATTGTTCCCGCAAAGGTGGCCGGTGTGGATGAGATCATTATGACCACGCCTCCCGGAAAAGACGGCAGGGTCAATCCTGCCACGCTGGTGGCGGCAATGGAAGCCGGGGCAGACAGGGTATTCAAGGCGGGCGGCGCCCAGGCCATCGCGGCCCTGGCATACGGGACACAGAGCATTCCGAAGGCAGACAAGATCGTTGGCCCCGGGAATATTTACGTGGCCCTGGCAAAGAAAGCGGTCTACGGGCATGTCAGTATTGATTCTATTGCGGGACCGAGCGAGATCCTTGTGCTGGCGGACGAGACGGCGGATGCCCGCTTTGTTGCCGCGGATCTTCTGTCTCAGGCAGAACATGATGAGATGGCATCCGCCATCCTGGTGACGACCAGCATGGAACTGGCGAAGGCGGTATCCGATGAAGTGGATCAGTTCCTGAAGGTCCTTTCCAGAAAGGCCATCATTGAAAAATCGCTGGAGAATTACGGTGTGATCCTGGTGGCGGAAACAAAAGAAGATGCGATCAGTACCGTCAACCGGATCGCGTCCGAGCACCTGGAGATCGTGACAGCCAATCCGTTCTAGGACATGACAAAGGTGAGAAACGCGGGTGCCATTTTCATGGGTACCTATTCGAGCGAGCCGCTCGGGGATTATTTCGCAGGTCCCAATCATGTGCTTCCGACGAACGGAACTGCCCGTTTCTTTTCGCCTCTGGGTGTCGATGATTTCATCAAGCGTTCAAGCATCATCTACTACTCAAAAGAAGCGCTGGAAAGCATACATGCAGATATTGAAGCCTTTGCGAAGGCGGAGGGGCTGGACGCACATGCAAATTCAGTCCGTGTCAGGTTTGAAGGCCGTGCATGAAAGCAGGCCGGAACAGATATTCATGCAGGACGTTGACGATCAATTGTTCAGGAGAAATGGTATGCAAAGGACTGCTCAGATTGAAAGAATAACGAAGGAAACCAGTATCCGGCTGACGCTGAATCTTGACGGTACAGGCAGGACGGATATCGCTACCGGTGTCGGCTTTTTTGACCATATGCTGACAGGTTTTGCCCGCCATGGGCTGTTTGACCTGAGCGTGCATGTGGATGGAGACCTGAAGGTGGACGATCATCACACGATCGAAGATACGGGGATCGTGCTGGGACAGGCGATCCGTGAAGCGCTCGGGGACAAGGCCGGAATCTCCAGATTCGGAGAACGCATCATTCCGATGGATGAGGCGCTGGCACTGTGCGCACTGGATCTGAGCGGAAGGCCTTATTTCTCGTTTGACGCGCCATTTACACCCTTTATGATGGGTGACATGAACGCGGAGATGGTCAGGGAATTTTTCTGCGCGGTCTCCGGCAGCGCCATGATGAACCTGCATCTTAAGATCCTCACGCCCGGCAATTATCACCATATGGCGGAAGCGCTGTTCAAAGCGTTCGGAAAGGCCCTGGATATGGCGACAAGAACGGATGAACGGATCACGGGCGTGCTGTCCACGAAAGGAACACTGTAAGAAGTGTGGAGAGTTAAGAGTGGAGAGTAAAGAGTGGCGTTTGCGCTGTCCTCTTTGACTGTTTGAACAAAGATCATTGAATGGAGATCATATTATGAATAAACAGGAGAAGATCACGCTCTCTTTTGACGAACTGAAAAAGGGCCCTGACGGGCTGGTGCCGGTGATCGTCCAGGATCATGAGAACGGCGAGGTCCTGATGATGGCCTATATGAACCGGGAAGCCTATGAGCAGACGCTTTCGACCGGGCGCATGACCTATTATTCCAGGAGCAGGCAGCAGCTGTGGCTCAAGGGAGAGACCTCAGGACATTTTCAGTATGTGAAGGAATTGCGGATCGACTGTGATCATGATACAATTCTGGCGAAGGTTGAGCAGATCGGGGCAGCCTGCCATACCGGAAACAGAAGCTGTTTCTACAGGATTCTGGAGTAGCTGTTCCGTCCCATGCGGGACAGACGTCTTTTACGGCTTGACTGTCCGCTGCACAGACATGACATCAGGGAGTGAACCGGATGCATCGTACGGTATCACAAAAGAGGCATTACACTGACAGGCAGATCTATTTTGGCATTGCCCTTCAGTCAGTGGTCGTTACCTTTATACTTGAGATATTAAACAGGGGATCAGCCCTTTCCGCATTCAGATTTCTGACGGAGAGGACCGTCCCCTTTCTTTGCAATGCCCTGATTCTTTTTACGGCTGTCAGTGTTTCCAGACTGTTCGGAAAAAGAAGAAGGTTTTTTGCATACCTGATCATGCTTGTCTGGCTGATCTTCGGGATCGTAAATGCCGTTGTGCTCCGCTACAGGATGACCCCGTTCTCGGCGGAGGATTTTTCCATGGTCCCGTCTCTGCTGCGGATCGCCAGGAACTATCTGACGCCTGTTCTGACCGTGGGGATCATTGCCGCAGCGGCAGGGGCAATCGCCCTGATCGTGTTCATGTGGCTGCGTGTGCCGAGGGTCGGCTACGAGGGGCGTTTCCTGATCATTCTGGGAAAGACCTCCATCATCACGGTGGGCACTGTGATCCTGATCCGTATGTGCATCAACGCGGGACTGATCTCCAATGAGTTTGAGAATCTGGCAAGCGCTTATGACCGGTACGGATTTGCCTACTGTTTTGTTACGAGCATCGTGGATGTCGGGATCAGCCAGCCGGACGGCTACTCGCAGGAAATGATGAGCACCATCGCGGAAAATATCCGGATATATGAGAACAGCCGGGATGGCGGGCAGAAGGATGAAGGCAGTGAGCTCCCGGTTCCGGAAGCATATGCTGATCTTCATCCCAACATCATCATGATTCAGCTGGAGTCATTCTTTGATCCTTTGTATCTGAAGGGATTCAGGTACAGCCGGGACCCGATCCCATGCTTCAGACAGCTTCGGGAAGACTTTGAATCCGGATTCCTGACGGTGCCTGTCGTGGGAGCCGGGACCAGCAATACGGAATTTGAGATCCTTACCGGCATGTCAACGGATTATTTCGGCGCGGGTGAATACCCGTACAATACGATCCTGACAGAGCGCAGCGTGGAGGCGATTCCGCAGATCCTGCGGCAGTACGGATACAATTCGACCGCGATTCACAATAATACGGGAACGTTCTACAACCGGAATACGGTTTTTTCGGGGATGGGGTTTGACGCGTTCATTCCTTCCGAATACATGTATGATCTGGAGCCGACACCGAACAACTGGGTGAAGGATAAGGTCCTGACGCAGATCATGCTGGATGTGCTGCAGGAAAGCGCGCAGCGGGACTTCATCTACACGATCACCGTGCAGAGCCATGGGCGGTATCCCCAGGAGCGGGTGCTTTCCGAAGAGGAGCGGGTGATCCGCGTGACGCCGGTAGGCGGCGAGATCTCCGTGGATGCGCTGGAGTACTATGTCAACCAGATCCATGAGGTGGATCAGATGGTGGAGGCGCTGACACAGGCGCTCTTGACCTTTGAAGAGCCCACCGTGCTTGTGATGTACGGGGACCACCTGCCGGCACTGGGTTTCGGTGCTGAAAATCTGAAGAACGGGGATCTGTACGAAACGGAATATGTGATCTGGAACAACTTCGGCATGACCGGGGAAGATGAGGACATCGAATCGGAGCAGATCGGGACACGGATCCTGAAACGCTTCGGAATGACGCAGGGTATCGTCCCGCGTTTTCATCTCTCTTACGAGAGTGAAGCCTTCATGGACCGTTTCGGGCGGAAAAAGGACTACAGGACCTGCTTCAGGACAGATCTGGAGGCGCTGGAGTATGACATGCTTTACGGCGACGGATGGATCTTCAGGGAATTCGCGAAAGATATGTCCGCCATATTCATCCCGACGGAAGCTGCGGACGGGAACAGCCAGGCAGTCAGTGCGCATCAGGTCCCCGAAGCCGGCTACCTGTTCTCAAAACTTCG
>JAGCAV010000072.1 GCA_017652545.1 Lachnospiraceae bacterium | reverse complement strand
TACCCTGAGCGAGAGGGAACATCTGGACGCGATCCGTTTCACCATCGAACAGGTGAAGGGCCGGATCCCGGTCATTGCGGGAACGGGTTCCAACTGCACCCGGACCGCCATCGAGATGTCAACGGAAGCGGAAAGCTACGGCGCGGACGGTCTCCTGCTTGTCACACCCTACTACAACAAGGCAACCCAGGACGGACTGATCCGGCATTATACCCGCATTGCGAACAGCGTAAAAACACCGATGATCCTCTATAATGTTCCCAGCCGCACAGGCTGCAATATTCTTCCGGAGACCGTTGCGTATCTGGCAAAGAACGTGGAGAACATTGTGGGTATCAAGGAAGCCTGCGGAAACATTTCCCAGGTTGCCAAGCTGATGAGCCTGACGGACGGGAACATTGACCTGTATTCGGGCAATGACGACCAGGTCATTCCCATCATGGCTCTTGGCGGCAAGGGCGTCATCTCCGTCCTGTCCAATGTAGCCCCTGCGAAGACCCATGAAATGGTGGCCAGTTATCTGGCAGGCGATCACGAAAAGGCCCTGTCTCTCCAGCTGGAGGCGATCGAACTGATCGACGCCCTGTTCTGCGAGGTCAACCCCATTCCCGTCAAAACAGCCCTGAACCTCATGGGCCGGGAAGTCGGCCCGCTGCGCGGCCCCTTATGCGAAATGGGTGAGAAGAATGTCATGCGTCTTAAAAAGGCGCTTGAAGGCTACGGACTGCTTTGAGCAATGAAAGAAAGGGCATCGTTTTCTATGATTTCCATGATTTTGAGCGGCTGCAACGGCCGCATGGGCCAGGTCATTACAGGACTGGTCTCACAGGAACAGGATCTTGTGATCACAGCCGGTGTTGATATCACCGGTGAAAGCCGGAACGGTTATCCGGTCTTCCGGTCTTTCAAGGATCTGAAGGACGCCGGCGTAACAGCGGATGTGATCATCGATTTTTCCGCTCCGGCCGCCTTTGACGGCATGCTTGCCTACAGCACCGCCTCCGGCGTGCCCTGCGTTGTCTGCACAACAGGCCTTGACGAGAGCCAGATCAGCGCGCTGAACGAGGCTTCCGGCAAAGTTGCCCTGCTCCGCTCCGCCAATATGTCCGTCGGCGTGAACCTGCTGATGGATCTTCTGAAAGAGGCGGCACCCGTCCTGCGTGCTTCCGGCTTTGACATTGAGATCGTGGAGAAGCATCATAATCAGAAAAAGGATGCGCCGAGCGGGACAGCCATTGCGCTTGCCGAGGCGATCAACACTTCCCTGGACGGCGCCGGTGAGTTCGTCTATGACCGGACCGGCAGATATGAGAAGCGCGATCCCAATGAGATCGGAATCAGCGCGGTCCGCGGGGGCACCATCGTGGGTGACCACGACGTGATCTTTGCCGGAACGGACGAGGTCATCACCTTCTCCCACCGGGCATATTCACGCGCCATTTTTGCAAAAGGCGCCATTGCGGCTGCCAAATTCCTGGCCGGAAAACAGCCGGGCTTATACACGATGGCAGATGTGATCTCAGAAGGCCGCAGTGCGAAGAACTGAGACTGAAGGCGCAATCACCATATCAGAAAGCAGACACAGGACAAGTACATGAAGAAAGTTGTCAAATTCGGCGGAAGCTCTCTTGCCAATGCTCACCAGATCATGAAGGTCGCCGACATCATCCATTCGGACGATGCCAGGCGCTACATTATCCCTTCCGCACCGGGGAAACGTTATTCGGATGATACCAAGGTCACGGATATGCTCTACGCCTGCTATGACGCGGCGGCAGCAGGGGAAGATATCACCCCCAGGATAGAAGCGATCCGCGCGCGGTATCAGGAAATCATCGACGGACTCGGCCTCACGCTGGATCTGTCCGATGAATTTGATATCATCCAGGATTTCTTTATGCGTCAGGCGGGACGGGATTATGCCGCTTCCAGAGGTGAATATCTGAACGGAAAGGTGATCGCTGCCTATCTCGGATTTCGCTTTATCGATGCCGCAGACGTGATCCGGTTTGACGACCGGGGCGTTTTCGACAGCGAAAACACGCATCTGATTCTCCGGGAGCGTCTGAAAACCGTCGAGTATGCCGTGATCCCCGGCTTCTATGGCTCCATGCCCGACGGGAGCGTCAAGACCTTCTCCAGAGGCGGATCCGATGTGACCGGTTCCATCGTGGCAAGGGCTGTGCGGGCGGATGTCTATGAAAACTGGACAGACGTCTCAGGCGTGATGGTCACGGACCCGCATATCGTTCCGAATCCCGAGGTCGTGGAAACCATCACCTACCGGGAGCTGAGAGAGCTTTCCTATATGGGTGCCACCGTACTTCATGAGGATGCCATCTTCCCCGTAAGGTCAGAGGGCATTCCCATCAACATCCGCAACACCAACCGTCCGGGAGATCCGGGAACCATGATCGTGGAAAGCACCTGCCGCAGCCCGAAATACGTGATCAC
>JAGCAV010000071.1 GCA_017652545.1 Lachnospiraceae bacterium | reverse complement strand
CTCTTCCTGAGAGGTTCCGGCAGAACGGATCTGCGCCGTATTGTCGTCCGCTCCCGTATCGCTGGAGCTGACCTTCACGATCACCTCGTCGCTGAGCGTATAGCCTTCCGGCAGCGTGATGGATACCGGAATGTCATAGTTCCCCGGCTCCCTGCATTCAAGCAGGTCCATGACCGCCTGGATATCTTCGGCCGCGACAGGCAGATTGTCGGTACTGTCCGCCTTCACGCTGATGGTGATCTTGTCTGCCGGCGTAAAGACCAGTTTCCGGTTCTGCGGTCTGTTCAGCAGGGTAATATCACTCAGTGGAATATCTACGGTGTTGTATCCGGTCCTCTTGATCCCGATCAGAACACTGATCACGGTATCCGCGTCAGCCGGGAGCTTCAGGTCATCATACTGCTCCAGTGTGCTCGTCAGATCGATCTCCTGCTCGGAATCGTCGAACAGTCCGTCCACCGTGACCCGCTCGGCGACCGTCAGGACACTGCCGATCTTCTCGAATGCCTCTGCCGTACCCGCCAGCGTGACCGTGGACGGGATGGCCGTGATGCTTTCCACCCTGTATCCGTCAGCAGGCACACCGGACGCTTCCACTCTCAGCGGGACATTTGAGCGCAGCTCCCACAGGGAGAGACTGACGATGAGCGTATAATCCTCGATCACGTCACCGCTGCTTGTCTTGAACTCAAGCCGGTTCATCTGGCTCTCTGTGAGTTCGGAACCGTTCTTGTCATATACCCGGAGCACGGAAGGCAGATCACTGTCTTCCCTCAGTCCGGAGACGGACACCGGGGCGTTGACCTGTCCGATAATGCTGATCAGGGAGGCAGGTCCTGCGATCAGGATCGTCTTCCCCTCCCGAATGTCTGTCTTTCCGACGGCATATCCGGACGCGACCTCGCCGGAAGCCACCACGCTGACGGCGAAAGCCTGTTCCACCTTATCCTCCACATTCACCTTCAGGGAAGACGGCGAAATGGATATCTCGTCCCATGTCACATTCGCATTGTCACAGGTAACGGTCAGCGGAACAGAGCTCATCTCATTGATGGTCTCCAGGTCAGCCTCCACATTGAAGTTTGACCGGCCCAGGCGGTTCAGGACCGATCTTCGTTCTGTCACCTTGAGGGTCACCGTATCGGACCCGATGGGTTCCACCACTTTGCCGATATCCGCAATACTGTCTTCGTTGACCAGATTGATCGGAACATTGGTTATGGTAATGCTTCTGACCGGATTATTGCTGTTGGTCACAAACACCCAGATGATAAAGGCAATGATCACCGAAATGATCTTGATCACCAGGTCCCGGGTAAGGGTCGAAATGATCTTATTCATCCGCGTCCCTCCTTCCGGCTTCCATATCTGCTTCATCTTCAGTTTCCGGCTGCCCGGTTTCAGGTTCAACCGGTTCGTCCGGTTCACCCGCTGCTCTCATCTGCGGCGTCTCCTCTTCCGGCTCTGCCTTCTCTTTTCGTCTCTTCAGGCGCTGTCCCAGCTTCCCGCTCAGTGCCCGGACGATCTTCACTTTCTCCGAAAGCAGCCCCGGCCCAGCTGTATTTCCGCTCCCCGCAGCGTTCTCCATGCCTTCGGCATTCTGCAGGTCTTCGTCAGAGCGCGCTCCCGGCAGGTCCGCGCCTTCGCCGCTGTCGCTTTTCTCGCCGCGTTTCCAGAGTTTGAACTTACGGGCGCTTACGGATTTATTCTGCAGCTGGACCAGCTGGTCCCTGAGTTCATCCGGCGTCAGATCACGTCTTAAGGCGCCTCTGTAGGCCGTTGAAATGTATCCTGTCTCTTCCGACACAATGATGGTGAAGGAATCGGTCACTTCGCTGATCCCGACGCCTGCCCTGTGCCTGGTTCCCAGTTCCTTGCTCAGCGCCATGTTGTCGGAAAGCGGCAGGTAGCAGGTGGCTGCTGTGATCCGATCGCCCCGCACCACAACAGCGCCGTCATGAAGCGGCGTGTTATGTTCAAATATGTTGATCAGAAGCTGACTGCTCACCTGCGCGTCTATGCTGATACCGGTGCGTTCATATTCTTCCAGCGTTTCATTCTGCATGATGACGATCAGGGCCCCGGTCTTGACTTTCGCCATCTCAGCCGTCCCTTTCACGAGTTCATTCAGCGTCCTGTCAGAGAACAGCGCCTCCACATTATTCATGGCGTCCAGCGGCAGCAGGCTCGAAATGAACTGTCTCTCACCCAGGCTCTCCAGCGCGCGGCGCAGTTCCGGCTGGAAGACAACCACCGCCGTGATGATCGCCACGCTCAGTCCTCTGTTCACGAGATAGATCAGCGTGTCCATCTGCAGGATGTAGACCAGCAGAACCACTGCCAGAATGGTGATGATGCCCTTCAGCAGGGTCCATGCTCTTGTTGTCTTGATCCAGACGAGGAACCTGTATACAAGCCATGCCAGGATAATGATCTCCAGCACATCGGTGATCCGAAGCGATGGGATCCGCATAGTCAGGAACAGTCTGTTGATCCATGAGTGCAATCTAGTCAAATCGATCTCTCCTTATGTTGCGATCAGGAAACCGGTTGAAAAGTTCTGATAAGCCTATTGTGTGATGCTCAGCGCCAGCACGCTGATCCTCTCCACGCCGTTTGCCCTCAGTACCCGGCTCATCTCATCAGCGGTACTGCCGGTCGTAAAGATGTCATCCAGTATCAGCACATCCGGCGGAAGGACCGTGCCGTCCTTCACTCTAAATGCGCCTTTTAAGTTCCGGGTCCGCTCCTGCCCGGACAGGCCTTTCTGCGGCAGGGTATCCCGCACCCTGATCACTTTGTCCGCGATCAGAGGCAGGCCGGTCAGCGCCGCGTACTTCTCCGCCAGGATGCGGCACTGGTCATACCCTCTTGCGCGCACCTTCTTCGGATACATCGGCACAGGCAGGACTGCCTGCGGCCTTTGCATGCGGATGAAATCCCGGCTTTCCAGCTGCATGGACCGGGCGTAAAAATCAAGGTATTCCCTTCGATTCTCAAACTTCATCCGCAGGATGCTTTTCCGCATTTCCTTCTGATACAGAAATACAGCGCAGGCCCTGTCAAAGGCATGTTCCGCACCGGCACATCTGTCACAGTATTCCGCGCGCTCATCCTCAAGAGGCCTGGAGCAGCACATACACCGGGCAGCGGCATCGGCTGTCCATGGCAGCCTGTCAAAGCATGACGGACAGATCCGTTTCCGGGGATCCGCCAATATCCCATCACATACCGGGCAGCGGCGCGGAAGCAGCAGCTGAAGCAGGATCTCTTCTGTCCGCTTCATAGGGTCCGGTTCCGGCAGCCGTGCCGCATACATCCCGTAATCTCTGTTTCGTTTCAAGGCTG
>JAGCAV010000070.1 GCA_017652545.1 Lachnospiraceae bacterium | reverse complement strand
GTCCGGGCCAAGATAGGCTGCATTATCATTGGCGATTTCGCCCAGCGTACCCCTGACGGTCAGATGCCTGGTACGGAAATAGTTAAAATACTGCTCATCAGAAAAATCATAGAAGGCAAGCTGGCCTGTCTCAAAAACAAGATCTCCCCGTTTCAGATGGTCCTGCTTCAGGTTGCCGGCATTTTCCGCATGAAGGCCTTCCCGGCCGCAGTGGTAGTGAACCGGCACATAAAAGTCTCTTGCCCGGATCTCACAGTTTTCAAACCGGAGCCCCATACATTTCCGGATGATGCTTATGGCATGATAGTCATGCAGGATCCCCATATCCACGCTGACGATCCGTCCCAGCCTGCCGCTTTCGACAAGGTTCAGAACCGCCTGATAATACGGCCTCAGATGACACTGCTCTGTCACCTGGATCTTTGCATGGTGCTTCTGTTTCAGCCGGAAGCACTCATTCAGTTCCTGCACACCCTTCCCCGGCGGCGTTTCCGAAAGCACCGGTATGCCCCTTTCCATCAGGGCGCTGTTATAGCCCAGAGCCTTTTCACCCGGGACCATTACCATCACAAAATCATACGGCTGCTCGAGGAAGTTCTCCAGCTGTGTATACACCCTGCCCGGGTACTCCGCCTCCATCTGTTCCCGACTCCGGACCGAATGCACGAGCACGCCGGAAACCTCCATCCGGGCGGACAGTTCACGGATCACGCGCATGTAGCCGTGCGCGCGCCAGCCGGAACCGATAAAGCCGATCCTTGTTTTCATCATTCTCTCTCCGATCTGTTCTCGATCTGCCAGTCGATGGGTTCCAGTCCGTTGCGCACAAGGAAGTCATTGGTCTTTGAAAACGGCCTGCTTCCGAAGAAGCCACGGGAAGCGGAAAGCGGGCTCGGATGAGGCGATTCGAGAATCAGATGTTTCGGGTTGTGCAGCATGACTTTCTTGGCCTGCGCAGGCCTGCCCCACAGGATAAACACGATCGGTCTGTCCTGCATATCCACCGCCCGTATGGCCGCATCCGTGAATTCCTCCCAGCCGATGTTCCTGTGGGAGAAGGCTTCATGTGCCCGCACGGTCAGCACCGTATTCAGCAGCAGCACACCCTGCTTTGCCCACTTGACCAGATAGCCGTTGTCGGGAATGTAACATCCGAGGTCGTCATGCAGTTCCTTATAGATGTTGACAAGTGAGGGCGGGATATCCACCTGGGGTCTTACGGAGAAGCAGAGGCCGTGCGCCTGGCCTTCTCCGTGATAGGGGTCCTGTCCCAGGATGACCACCTTCACATCCTTCAGCGGTGTCAGTTCAAAGGCACGGAAAATGTCATCCGACGGGGGAAAGACGCGATGCGTCCTGTATTCCTGTGCCACTGTCCTGTACAGTTTCGCGTAATATGGTTTTCCGAATTCCGGCTTTAACGGTTCAAGCCAGTCGTTGCTGATGGCACCCATCCGTTTCCTCCTTCAGACTGAAAATACTGCCCCGCTGCGCACGATCGTTCAGCTCACAGCCGCACCGGCACGCCGCGCTGCGCAAGATACTCCTTGACCTGCCGGATCTCCAGTTCCTTATAATGGAACAGTGACGCGGCAAGGGCTGCATCCGCCCCGCCGTCAGTCAGCGCGTCATAGAAATGAGACAGGTCTCCCGCTCCGCCGGAAGCAATCACCGGAATGCTTACCAGATCCGCGATCGCCCTTGTCAGCGGAATATCATATCCCGCCTTCGTTCCGTCGGTGTCCATACTGGTCAGCAGGATCTCGCCGGCTCCCAGATGAAAAGCCTTCTGTGCCCACTCAAGGGCATCGATTCCCATATCGACGCGCCCGCCGTTCTTAAATACATTCCATCCGGAACCGTCTTCCCGTTTTCTGGCGTCGATCGCGACCACAACGCACTGGCTGCCGAACTTTTCCGCAGCCTGTGAGATCAGGTCAGGATTCATGAGCGCAGCGGAATTGACAGAGATCTTATCCGCCCCGGCGCGAAGGAGCGTTCGGAAGTCCTCCACCGTGCGTATCCCGCCGCCGACCGTAAACGGGATAAATACCTGCTCAGCCACCTTGCGGACCATGTCCACCACCGTAGCCCTGTTATCGGAAGAGGCCGTGATGTCCAGAAAAGTCAGTTCATCCGCTCCGGCCCGGTCATAGGCCTTCGCGATCTCCACCGGATCACCGGCATCCCTCAGATCAACAAAATTGACGCCTTTAACGACCCTGCCGTCTTTCACATCCAGGCAGGGAATGATTCTTTTTGTAAGCATGGCTCTTTCCTTTTCAAATGCCGTTCAATTGCTCCGGGCAGTCCGCATGCGCAGGAAATTATCCAGGATACGAAGCCCCACATCCCCGCTCTTCTCCGGATGGAACTGGCAGCCGCACAGTGTACCCTGCTGCACGGATGCATCAATGTCCACGCCGTATGTCGTTCTTGCCGTCACCACACCCGGGTCCTCTGCCCGCAGATAATAGGAATGAACGAAATATACAAAGCTGCCTTCCTCAACACCTTCAAACAGACTGCCCCGGTTTGGCATCCGCAGATCGTTCCATCCCATATGCGGCACTTTCAGCGTCCCGTTCTCATCCGGGATCCTTCGCAGTTTTCCTTTGAGAAGCCCCAGTCCTTTCACCCCCGGGCTCTCCTCGCTCTCCTCAAAAAAGAGCTGCATGCCCAGACAGATTCCAAGCAGCGGGATCTCCCTCCTGGCAGTCTCCCGGATCACATCCGTCAGTCCGTAGCTTTCAAGAAGCCTCATGGCATCTCCAAACGCTCCGACCCCCGGCAGGATCACGCGATCCGAGGACAAAATGATCTTTTCATCCCTTGTCACCACGCTCTCTTCGCCCAGCCGGCGAAGCGCGTTCTCCACACTGTGCAGATTTCCTGCATCATAATCAATGATCGTAACCAAACTCTATCCTCCCGATCATCTGCATACCTGTTATCAACATGCTCGAATTATAGTATAGAGCCTCTTCCTTTTGCAAGTTTCATCTTGACTTTGATATTCGGCTTTGCTATAATGCCCTTTGTTCGCGGAAGTGTCGGAATTGGCAGACGAGCTAGACTAAGGATCTAGTGACTAATGCAGTCGTGTGGGTTCAAGTCCCATCTTCCGCATACACAATTGTAAAACGCCATCTGAGGTAGTCAGATGGCGTTTTTCATTGTCTTTATGATCTGCCTGAAAGGGGAACAGGAATGCTCCCTGCCTCTTTTTTCATCACATCGCGCCGAACGGGATGTAGGGAATATCCTGTCTGTACGCATAGTTGAACAGCAGCTGCTTCTGCTGCTTGTCTGTGATCTTTTTGGCGGCAGCGCTCAGTTTGATCTTTTTGTACTTGATTGCAACTGTAAAGCGTGTGCTGTTGCTGTCGGCATCGGTGCAGACGATTTTGACAGCTCTGCCGCTCTTATATGTTGTCGTGTACAGCAGGTTCTCATGCTTTGAAGTTACTTTTTTCAGATTTCCTTTTTTATCGTAGGCAAACGTCTTTTCGGGCTGTCCATCCATACGGCTGCTCAGGCTTGCCAGCCTGCCCTTCTTATCATATGTCAGCAGATAATTCGTCGTATTTCCATAGTTTGTAGCTGCAGCCTTGGTAATTTTTCCCTTCGTATATGTATACTTATAATCGGTCGAGCCTGAGGACGTAAAACAGGAGCCCTTAACCAGCTTGTTTTTCTTCCATGTAAAGAAATAATCATAAATGTGATAGCCCAGATAATAGTTGAAATGATTACTTATGTTCTGATCTTTACTGTAGGAAAATGTTGCTTTATCTCCTTTGTTGTCTGTTGATTTTGAAATATAGAAAGATCCTTTGAATGATTTGAGTTTACCGGTTCTATCATAAGCAAAGGTCTGTGTATTATGTGAATAATCACCTTTCTCTGCAATACTCGAGACAACATAAACCGTCTTTAATGATGCCGCGAATACTGTCTGGGGCAGAAGCGTAAGAAGCAGGATACAGATTAAGCACACTGCCGTCAGCCTGGTTTTGCTTCCCGTTTTATTTTTCATTGCACAATCCTCCTTTTCTTACTTTATCACCTTCACTTTGACCTCTTTTAATCAGACTGCCTGATTTCGGATAAGAGATGTTTTTATTATCACATAGTTCCCATGCTTTTTCAATCAATTACTGACAATTAACGCCACATCAGCGTGCATCATTATGGTATACTGGAAAAGATATCATCCGTTTACAGCTGGAATAATGTCAGGGAGTCTGAACATGATCACGTATGATGAATTTGAACAGATGGTAAAAGAAGAACTTTCCCTCCTGCCGGATTATGTCCGCCAGGATTTAAGCGGCGGCGTCCTGATCGATCCCGCTGCCTATCTGCATCCTGCCCGGGCAGCGGACGACCTGTATATCCTTGGAACCTATTCCAAAGGCGGCTATATGGGAAACCAGATCATCCTCTACTACGGGTCGTTCATGGCGACCCTGGGATACGCGCCGCGCGCAGCTGTTCAGAACCAGGTCCGCGAAACGCTCCGCCACGAATTCCTTCACCATATGGAGACCAAAGCCGGCGAGAAGACCCTGGTGGAGGAGGACCGCGACCGGATGATCAAGTATTTTCTCCGCCACGGCCAGCATGGCCCCGGATCGGAGCAGTCCTGATCCTTTGCCTGGACATCACTGCAGTTCCCCTTCTGTGCTTGTCGAACCCACCTGTTTGCTGATATAGTTGAAACTGTCCGGACCGGGTGTGAAAGTTTCATCCGGACAGATCCTTAGTTAAAAGCGAGGTATAAATCATGAGGATCAGGCATACGGCTTTTGAAGACCTGGAGAAGGTCATGGAAATCTATGCATACGCCAGAAAGTTCATGGCGCAGACCGGCAATCCGCGGCAGTGGGGCGCCACCTGCTGGCCGCCCAGAGACCTGATTCTCCGGGATATCGAAAGGGGAAAAAGCTACGTCTGTACCGACGAACATGACAGGATCGAAGCCGTCTTCTACTATGATTATGCGAAAGATGTGGAACCCTGCTACGCACAGATCGAAGACGGTGCCTGGAAAGATCCGACTCCGTACGGCGTGGTGCACCGCATTGCATCGGCGGAAGGGACAAAGGGCGCCGGCTCTTTCTGTCTGAACTGGGCTTATGAGCAGAGCGGCCATCTGCGGATCGATACGCATTCGGATAACCGCGTCATGCAGCGTTTCCTGAAAAAGCACGGGTTTGAATACTGCGGTATCATCCATGTGGAAGAGGATGATGATCCGCGGTTTGCCTATGAGAAAAGCGGGGAGGTATTTTCGAAGATGGATGAAAACAGATCACTGCCGCAAGCCTTCCAGGCTGATGAGCTGATCCGGCTGGCTATC
>JAGCAV010000069.1 GCA_017652545.1 Lachnospiraceae bacterium | reverse complement strand
TGCGCAGTCTCCGATATTTCTTCAGACAGCTCTTCAGCGGTCTCCAGCACTTTGACCGCAGTTTCCTCCGCTTTTTCCAATGCACTTTCGACGGTTTCCCTGACTGTATCAACAACCCCGCCGACCGCTTCACTGACTTTGTCGACAGCGCTGTCGACCAACTCCCCGACTATGTCAGGAGCCTCGCCGATCGCCTGTCCGGCTTCATCGACAGCTTCTCCGGCCTTGTCAACTGCCGTACCGGCAAGCTCCCCGGCCTTGTCAACTGCCGTACCGGCAAGCTCCCCGGCCTTATCTGCTGCTGTACCGGCAAGCTCCCCGGCCTTTCCGGCTGCCTCTCCCAGCGCATCCCAGATCTTTCCAAGCAGATCCCCGGAAGTTTCTTCGGTGTCCCCTGCTTCACGGGCCGTCTCAGCCTCTGTTACAGACTCCGCCATCGGCTCAGGATCCGTAAGCCGGGCAGCCTGGCTTCCGGCGGCAGCTGTCCCGGCCAGGACAGAACAGGCTGTTCATATGGCAATCACTCTCTTTATCATGGCTTTTTACTCTCTCAGGATCCTGACCACTTCCACCACGGGCTCCATGATCTGTGCCAGTTCTGAAATGGACTGATTCAGGCTTTCAAAATCCACGCTGTTAAAGTTTTCGATCGCCTCACTGATCGCTTCTTCATTCGACATGATAATCGAGTCAGCATCCCTGACCAGATCCGTGATCTCGGACATGGACTCTTCCGCATGCTCCACGAGCACATCCACTTCCTCCATGGCCTCCTGAACACGCGTAACTGTTGTCAGAAATTTGGGGACCAGGAGCGCAAAGACAATGATCAGGGCTGTCAGCAGCGCGCATTCCGCAATGGCTGTGATCCTGGACAGCCTGATGTCGCGTTCCTGACGTTCGATCATCTTTTGCAGGAGCAGGGTCTGCTCCTCATCAACCGTTTTCTTTCCGTCTTTCTGATCATCTGTCATCATGATACATCTCCTTCCGCGTGTCAGTTGCTGTCCTTCTCTCGGATCCTGACCTTCTCATCTGGCCTGAGAGGAAAACCATCTTCCGCTGGCTCCGCATGGAAGCACAAGCGTTCCGCCCGATACAGGCAGGCCGATCTCCTGCGCCTCCACCTGTCCGCCCCTCTTCCCCAGCACCAGGCTGAGCATATAGCTGAGCACTGCAGGCTGCAGTCCCGTTGTGTAGGAATTGATCAGGAAGAACAGTGCATCGTCCGAAAGCAGCTGCGCGCAGCGCTTAATGAACGGAAAAACGCTCTCCTCGATCTTCCAGATCTCTCCCTTGGGTCCCCTTCCGTAGGAGGGCGGATCCATAATGATTCCGTCATAACGGCTTCCGCGCCTGATCTCCCGCTCTACGAACTTTCCGCAGTCATCCACCAGCCAGCGGATGGGATGTCCCGCCAGCCCGGAAACGGAAGCGTTCTCCTTTGCCCATGTCACCATCCCTTTCGACGCATCCACATGGGTCACTGCGGCTCC
Organism: Lachnospiraceae bacterium; assembly: GCA_017652545.1. Next base: position 1,109 of record JAGCAV010000069.1, on the reverse strand, counting down.
TGCCGCTGCCGCAGCCAGAGTCGCTCCTCCCGTATAGGCAAACAGGTTCAGGATTTTTACAGGTCTCTCATCCTGCCTTCTTTCTCTGCGCTGCGTTTCTTCCTTTATAATAGAAGAAAACCAGTCCCAGTTGACCGCCTGCTCGGGGAACAGGCCTGTATGTTTAAAACTGAAGGGTTTTAACTGAAAGGTCAGTTCCCGGTACCGGATGCTCCACTGCTGCGGAAGATCAAAAAACTCCCACTCGCCGCCGCCTTTTGCGCTGCGGTGATAATGACCGTTTTTCTTCTTCCACATCGGATGATCATGCGGGGTATCCCAGATCACCTGCGGATCCGGTCTGACAAGAATATACCTGCCCCACCGTTCCAGTTTTTCCCCGCCTGAAGTGTCCAGCACTTCGTAGTCTTTCCATTTATCCGCAATCCACACGCTGCTCTCCTGTCAATCTCCACTCGCCAAACTGTTTTGAAGCTTCACTCTCAGCTCTCAAAACTCCAAACTCCTTGAAGCTCCACTCTCAACTCTCAATACTCCACACTCTTTAAAGCAGCCCGTCAGCCACAGCCTTAAGCTGATCCAGTCCGGAGATCGAATTTTCTGCCTCCGGAACCTCGCCAAACCCATAGGCGGCATGCACAAAGGGAATGCCGGCTTCCTGCGCGGCTTCCAGATCCATCCGGGTATCTCCCACATAGACCGCACTGTCCAGCGCGTTTCTCTCTATCACGAGCCGGATGTTCTGCCCCTTGCTCAGCTTCGTTGTCCCGAAATCCTCTGTGTCCGTAAACAGGTCCTCTGTCCCGGTCAGGCGCATGAAATCCTGAATGTAGCCGGCCTGGCCGTTGCTTACGATAAACAGCTGATACGATTTTTTCAGTTCGTGAAGCGAATCCTTCATCCTGGGGAAAGGCTCACCGCCGTGCCTGCCGATATATCCGACGACATAGTCCCAGCATGCGTCGGAGATCGCATACCGCTGTTTGGGATCCAGCCTGCCCAGCAGAATATCCGCCAGCTGCAGCATGGTCTTGCCGCAGCTTTTCCGCATGATCTCCTCAGTAGAAGCAATACCCTGAGCCACCAGTTCAGGCTCGTTCTCCCCCATG
>JAGCAV010000068.1 GCA_017652545.1 Lachnospiraceae bacterium | reverse complement strand
GAACACGGTTTTTGTTGCGCCTGCCTCCATGGAGCAGGAGATACAAAGAGCAGCCGGGGATGCCCGGGTCATACCGATGACGCCGGGAGATGAAAAGGACATCAGCGGCATTTCGATTGAGGCAGTACCTGCATACAACCGTCTCAAACCGTTCCATCCAAAACGGAACGGGTGGAACGGATATGTCGTGACAATGGATGGTGTCCGGTATTATGTGGCAGGTGATACGGATGCCCTGAAGGAACTGCAGTCAGTTGCATGCGATGTGGCACTTGTGCCGATCGGAGGCACCTTTACCATGACAGCAAAGGAAGCGGCAAAGCTGATCAATGAGATCCATCCGCTTGCCGCGATACCGACTCATTACGGAAGCATCGTCGGAAAACCGGAGGATGCGGATGTGTTCAGGAAGCTTGTTGATCCCGGGATCACGGTGGAAACCAGGCTGTGAAACGGGTTTAAACAAAGAGTGTTTTAAAGAAAGGAAGGTTGCAAAATGATTTACGATTTCACGATCACCACAGGCAAGGGAGAGACCCTCAATCTGGCGGATTACAAGGGCAAGGTTATCATGGTGGTCAACACAGCGACCGGCTGCGGATTCACACCGCAGTACGCACCGATTGAGCAGATGTATAAGGATTATCATGATCAGGGCCTTGAGATCCTGGATATCCCCTGCAATCAGTTCGGCGGCCAGGCCCCGGGCACGGATGAGGAGATCCACGAATTCTGCACGATGCACTTTAACACGACCTTCCCGCAGATGAAAAAAGCGGATGTGAACGGCGAAAATGAGCTTCCCCTGTATACCTTCCTGAAGGGTGAGAAAGGCTTTGCCGGTTTCGATGAGCACCAGTACAAGGAGCTTCTGGAGAACATGTTTGCGCAGGCTGATCCGGAGTGGGACAAGAAGCCTGACATCAAGTGGAACTTCACCAAGTTCATCATCGACCGCGAGGGGAACGTTGTGGCCCGCTTTGAGCCGACTGCCGATATGTCCGCTGTGGAAGAGTGCGTCAAGGCCTTGCTGTAAGGAGCAGGAAACAGGCCGTGTTCGGCTTTTGACGTCTGAATTATCTGATCATGATTAAAAAACGGGAAGTGCCGGTCCGGCCGGCACTTCCCGTTTTTAATGAAATTCGTCTTTGATGAACCGGATATGCTTCTTACAGTTCGGCAACCAGTTTGCCTGCCTTGCGTCCGAAGTGGATGGAGCCGAGCAGCGCGGTTCCGGATCCCGGATAGAACGGGCCGACCCATCCGGCGGAAGCCATACCGACGGCATACAGGCCCGGAATGGAGGTTCCGTCCACATGCTGCACTTCGCAGTTGAGGTTGATCTTCAGTCCGCCGATCGCGCCAAGGTTCATGAAGCCTTCCTGGAATGCGTAGTACGGGCCCTCAATCTTTTCAAGTCCGGTGAAGCGCTCGAACATGGTGTCTGCACCCTTCTCCTCCATGTCCTTGTTCCAGCGGTCCATGCTGTACTGCAGATTGTCGGCGTCTACATCGATCTGTGCCGCAAGGTCTGCAAGCGTTTCCGCCGTGCAGGCTGCTCCGGCCTCAACCATGGCATCCAGCGCAGCCTTGTCCATGACCGCGTTCGGACCGGTGATCGTGTAGCAGGCGTGGTTTGTCTTTGTGATCTCACGCCACAGCTCTCTGGAGGTCAGCGCGTAGGTATTGTCTTCGCACTGGAAGCGGACGCCGTACTTGTTGACGAAGAAGCAGGGCATCATGGGCGTCTGGCGATTGATGCCGGCCATGGTCACGCCCGTCAGGTCGATCACGCCGCCGAAGTTGGAAAGCTGTGCGCCGAGCGCAGCTGCCATTACGATGCCGTCGCCGGTATCATATTCATAGGACAGGCAGTGTGCATTTGCCAGGTCATAGGCCATGTTCGGATTGAGCATCTTGCACAGGTCCGCATTGTGGTCAATACTGGAGGTGGCGATGATCACGCCCTTGTTACCCTTGGCGTAAATGGTCTTTCCATCCTGTTCCGCCTCAACGCCGACGACTTTGCCGTCCTGAACGATCAGCTTTGTGGCAGCCGTGTCATACACGAATTCCACACCTGCCGCTTCAGCAGCGTCATGAATAGTGGTAAAGATGCCGGTTGCTCCGACACTGGTTCCGTGGATACGATCCGCATACAGCGCCTCGTCAGCCATGGGCGTATGAGCTGAGCCGGTCATTTCTACGAACTCCAGACCGAGGCTCTGCAGCCATTCGATGTGTCCGGCAGAACCCGCCGTCATATCGCGGACCAGTTCCTCATCCAGTGTTCCTTCGCCTTCCTGCAGGTAGTATTCGGCATGCTTTTCAGGCGTATCATCCTGATAATCAGTCAGTTCCTTCTGTACGCTGGTTGCGGATGCCTGAATGATGCCGCCGGACCGGATGGATGTTCCGCCAAAGGTCGGGGATTTTTCCAGGATGACCGTCTTGGCTCCTGCTGTCGCGGCTTCATAGCCTGCGCACATGCCGGATCCGCCGGCGCCCAGGATCAGTACATCGGCCTCGATGTCCCAGCTGATCTCAGCTTCATTTGTTTCTGCTGCAGAAGCGGACGACGCAAACAGCCCGGCAGCCGCGAGTGCTGCAGAACCCTTCAGAAACTCTCTTCTTGACAGTGTTTTCATGTTACCTCCTTTTGTTTTATCCGTAATGAGATAAATGATAATGAGGAGATCGCAAAACCTCCCCGGAACGACAGGCAATTGAACACAGACGGCATAAACAGCGTGCCCCTCGTTTCATGTCAGATTAATATGCCGTCATGCACCAATTGACGGTAGAATTATAAACTGATGAACTGTTCATCAGTCAAGAAAGCGGACCTCCGGGAGCATGGCCTGACGTCTGAGCTGGAAGGATTTTTTTACAGCTCCCTGTTTACAATCAAAAGCAGAATGGGACAGGTGCCGGTGCATTCCGGTAATCACACAGATGAGGACATAAACGAGATCATGACAGGGATGGAGCGAAGGGACAACACGGATCGATCCGCGGAAAAACGGCAGATCCTGCACAGGAGGCCGCCGGCCGGTTTTTCCTATGACCGGCTGGACATGCTCTGGGAGCGGTTTCCCAGGTACCATGAAAGAACGACCTTTGCCACACTGGACGCGCTCCTGGAAGAACATGAATCCTACCGGAAGGATTTTGATGATCTTCGGGAAGAGTACGAGTCCAATCATTATGACCAGTTTCTCATACAGCTGTCCTGGGCGGATCTTTCATACCGCTATGCCACAAAGCAGCTGATCGAGGCATCCGTGCCCTGTGACACAAATCCTTTTGTGGAGAAATTCATGGACCAGTTTACCGGCCTGGACACCGATCACAGCGCCTGCTTCCTTTTTCCCGAGAGTTTTGTGCCGCAGTTCTTTGTGATCATGGAAGTCTGCAAGCGGGCAGAAGCGCTGTATCCGGTCAGAAACCTCTTTCCGGATGAGGAGAAGGTGCATTATCTGGCTGTGTTCGACAAAAAGAACATGGATGATGTCCTTTTGATGTACCACCTGCTCTATACGAACACGTCACAGGATGTGTTCGGGGGCTATTCTCTTTACGACTATTCTTTTCCCTGGTACCAGAGTCATCTGCGGGTCAATG
>JAGCAV010000067.1 GCA_017652545.1 Lachnospiraceae bacterium | reverse complement strand
TCCTGATTCTGCCGGTTGTCATGGTGTAGTTCATAGCCAGTATTGCTGCTTTCGCTGGATGACCTCATTCCGAAGAAACAGTTTATTTTTCTCATCCTGCCGGATGGGGTGCAGTTTGCCCCGTCTGGTCAGATCATCGATGTTCTGCCGGCTGCAGCCAAGAATACGGCCGGCTTCGCCGGTATTGACGATCCTGTGCCGGACAAAGGTGATGAAATCTTCCAGGGAGAGAGGGACGCTGTCACCGTTTTCATAGAGCTCCCGATCTGACAGCACCGCCCGTTCACTCCACATGATACCATAACCGTCGGGCTGAACTTCGACTGAACAAAAACGGTCTTCATTTATCAAGTAAGGCTGACACTCAGGATGCGTTTCCGCAGCCGCCTCTGTCCGGACGATCCGTACTTCACCATTCCGAAAGAAGACAAGCAGCCGGAAATCCAGAAGCGGAACAACATCTTCGACTTTTGTTTTCCAGCGGCTGATCAGCAGCGCAGGCAGTTCATCGGTGCTGATCTCCTCCAGATAGCAGTCGTCCTGGGCGCACCGTCCCATGGACAGCATCAGCAGCTGAAACTCGTCGTATTCCCGGAGTTCGTTTTCCTTCAGCACCTGGCCGATATTCTGCCGGTCCTGCGGGATGATGCGCTGCCGGACCCAGATCCGACTCCAATAGCTGCTAACAGAGCGCTGGCCGCGATTGACAAACGATGCAAGCAGCAGTGGTGTTTCCCATGGATCAGCATCATCCGGAAGCTCAATGTAAAACGTCTTCTGGCGCTCATAGTAGATCAGATACCCAAGGATGTCATCCCGCGGCAGATTTTCATCCCTGATTGCGAAGACTCTCATATGCCTGCCACCTCTTCCAGATCATTTCCCAGATCCGATCCAGCCATTGCTGATCGAGCGCATCCGACAGCCCCTCCAGGAGGATTGGACGATCCCTCTCCGTGAGCGGATGCAGGGAAGGAAAACAACCACGGGGGATCAGCCGGAGATTCTCCCGGGCGGACCGTGAACCCACAAAACATTGCACAGGTTTATCAGCCATCACATCTTCCCGAAGCATGGCCTCTGTACTTTCACAGCGACTGAGCAGGGATAGTCCGTGATCGAACAGAGGAGCCAGCCGAATTGTCTTCTGCCTTGGATTTCGGAGAACTTCCATATTCGCACCATGCCGGTCACGGTTGAGAATCAGATAATCCACTGCCAACATCTCATAGATTGCCTTTTCCCAACCCAAACGGACGCAGAAATCCATAGGGCTTTCATCCGGGAAATGCTCAGCCTGGTAAAAAGCATCCAACGCGATCTTGCTTTCACCGCGCTGCTTAAAATCCTCGGACGCGCAGAGCCAGGTCTCGTACTCTTTCTGATCGATCAGGACTCTGGCGTGGATCAGCTGATAGGACAGATGCTCGATCCCCAGAACGGAGAGAAGCCGATCCACGATGATTTCATTGACACATTCATGCCCGATGATACCCGCCCAGGCATCGTAGTTGGACAGCTTGTAATAGGTTTTTCCGCTAGCGTTCTCATCATACGCCTTGAGAAAGGATCCGGCAGTGCCGGATGAGTTTCGTGCTTTAGCCCAGCTAAGGTATGTCATATCCTGCAGCTGGCGGATGATCTGTTCCAAATTCATCACCTCCTGCAATCTTATCTTACGATACTACTTGTCATATGTCAAGTATTTATCTGATAATGAGTCATGCTTTGGAGAAGTGATGCCGATATGCTCTTCAGAGATCTGCTTGTGCGTGTCAGCGTACGGCGGGAGAGGACTGATTCGGGGACGCCGGGATGATGATTGTTACGAGCGTTCCGCTTTCTTTACTGCTTTGGATCTCCAGGGTGCCGCCGCACATCAGATGCAGGCGCTCACGTACATTGTCCAGACCGACATGTTCCTCGCCGATCTGCTCCTGGGGTTCAAAGCCAGGACCGTTATCCTTCACCGTGATATAAGCATCGGAGCCTTCCGCCCAGCTGGAGACAACGACATGCACCGGAGCGATCCCTTTGCCCAGGCTGTGCTTGACGGCGTTTTCAACCAGCGGCTGCAGCGTGAGCGGCGGCAGGCGGAACGCGGTATGCCGGATGTCGTAATCCACGGACAGCTTTTCACGATAACGGTAAGACTCCACGGATACATAGGCTTTGGTGTGCCGGAGCTCATCCGAGAAGGTGATCAGTTCCGTTGCCGTCAGGGCTGTAAAGTTGGACTGCAGGTATTCCGTGAAATTCTGCACGATCAGGGCAGCTCTCTCCGGATCATCCCTGCAGAGGACATATACGGAGGTCAGCGTGTTGTAGATGAAATGCGGCCGGATCTGGTTCATCATGGTCTGGATCTTTGCGTCCCGCAGTTCTTCCTGCTTCTTTCGCAGCAGGCGTTCGCGGAGAATCGCATCGCGCACGAACCCGAAGCCGCGCACATACAGATACAGAATCAGCCAGATGAGGAAAACAGGGGAGAAATGCAGCGCGTCGGTGCGCGAAGAGAACAGCAGATCCGCGCCCAGGGTCAGACAAAGGGGAAGAACCCACAGCAACTCTGCGCGGCTTGGCTTTTGCTTTACGAAGGGAAGCAGATGCAGCACGACCATGCCGATTCCGTACCAGACCAGAGACTGATACAGCTCCACCGCGTTGAAGAGCTGCAGAACAATCAGGACCACCGCCGCGGCTGTGCCGGTATAAAAACAGACCGTGCCGAGGAGATGATTCTTTTCTCCCCGAATGGCCAGCGCCAGACGCAGGGACAGCACCATCATCAGCATATAGGAAACGGTGCCGGCAAACCAGATTTCCTTATGGATTCCACTGAATTCCAGCAGCAGGGGAATCGCGGGCAGGCCGCAAAGCTTCCAGATGCCGGCGGTAACGGCCACAGCACCAAGGAAGAAGGTTTGCTTCTTTACGGGACTTTCCAGCGGAAGAACCAGCGACATGATGATCAGGAACAATCCCGAAACAGCGGCCAGCACGCCCAGCGCGATCATCAGGCCGCTTTCCGGGAGAACGATCATGCTCAGAAGCATATCTCTCGTGATGATCATGAAATCCGGCGTTTCGTTCACAATGCCCTGATACACCGGCGTCAGAACGATTCGGGCCGTCTTTCCGGCGTATTCGGGATGGATGGGAATACAGACCCAGTAATTCCCCGGCGTCAATCCGAAGGACGACTCACTGTTGCTGCCGGTTCCGGGGGTGATGCTGTAGCGCAGTGTGTCGTCAATATAAAGTTCCGCCAGCGTGTGACGCAGGAAAAAGGTCAGCCGGGAGCCGGTGGTCGTCGCGGATGTGCTTTCGGGAATGGTGAAAGTATATGTGCGCCGGACGCCTGCATATTCAGAGATTTCTTCTTCCTCGACGTCGTCCGGCTTCAGCATAAAGAACGGCGTTGCCGATGAAGCATAGCGATAGTAGCTCAGGTTTTTGTGCACCAGAAAGACGGTTACCACACACAAAACCGCCAGCAGCAATACAACTATTTCAGGAAACAGTTTCTTCTTGCTCATTCTTTCACCCCTGTATCGGGAATCGGAGATGGGACATTTCATGCAAAACCTTTTCCGGCGTCAGCGGCTTGAGCAGATAGCCGCTGCAATGCATCTGCAGCGCATCAAAAGTATATTCCGAATGCCCCGTGAGGAAAATCACGTTGATGGTCGGATTGACGGCGGAGAGTTTCCCGGCAAGATCAATCCCGCTTTCACCAAACAGCTCCACATCGAGAAAAGCCACATCCACCCTGTTGGTTTCCACAAATTCCAAAGCTTCCTTCCCGGTCTGGAATCCGTAAACCTGCGCGTCCGGCAGGGTATCACTGACAATATGGATGAACCCTGTCAGGATATCCTGTTCATCTTCCACAATGATCAGCGTGGGGGAGTCCTTCTCTGACGGATAAACATCCATCAGCTCATAGGGCTTGACCCCCAGCGTCCTGCTGAGCCGGGAAAGCATGACCACATCCGGCATCCGGATCCCAGCTTCCCAGTTGCTGACGGTTTTCCGGGTGATGAACAGCGCGTCGGCGAGCTGACGCTGCGTCAGCCCTTTTTCCACGCGCAGCGTGCGGAGCTTTTCACCGAACGATTCCAGTACATTCATTTTCGGTCACCCCTTTTTCCGCAGACTTTACGCAGCAATACGGCAATTCCGAATGCCACAAGGCTGATTGCAAAAAACCAGAGAATGCTCATATACCACGGCTGGTTATGAACTTTCAGGAACGGGTAGGGCCCTTCCACAACACGGAAGTAATTCAGCGGAACCCACCAGTCCCACCAGTTCACCCACAACAACGGCCAGATCCAGGTACAGCATTTTTTTCTTCCTCCGTAAATA
>JAGCAV010000066.1 GCA_017652545.1 Lachnospiraceae bacterium | reverse complement strand
TTCTTCCTGAGCATTGGCAGGGTCCTGATCTTCGCGCTCATCGGTTCCATTGTGATCGAGCTGATCGGCGGCCTGCTTCTGCATCTTCCGCTCGGGATCATGGACTATGTGGTCGTCGTGATCTTTGCCGGCTATATCGGGTATGACTGGGCGAGGGCTCAGGCCTATCCGAAAACACTGGACAACGCGATCGACAGCGCAGCCGATATCTACGTAGATATCATCAACATCTTCATCCGGATCCTGAGCATCATCGGGAAAAAGGATAACTGAAAAACATAAGCATCTTGAAGGCTTTAACGATTTTTATAAAACAAAATATGCGCAGCACAGGGCTGCGCAGTGAACTTTTACCAGTGTTTTTTCAGCGTTCTGTTTCTTCCAGTTTTTTCATCAGGTCTTCCAGCCACAATGGCCTGAATTTTCCGATTGGCAGAAGATCCCCGTTTCGATACCGGGCAACAGCCGCAAACCCGTTCCCATTATCATAAAAAACCGCCTCATGGCAATATGGGAGAATAGCCATCAGATTTTCAAACCGATGATCGAAACGCCGCCTGACGTCCATCTCCGGAATACTGTGTCCCCCTTTTCTGACACGATTCTGGATCCTCGCCAAACACTCCTCTACTGTATTCAGTCCAATATAATACAGGCGTATATGGTATCCCTTTTCAAGAGCCTGCTTTGCAGTCAGGATGGTCTTATGTCCTGAAAGCGTTGTCTCCTGCGTAAAACAAATGTCTTTCTCAAGGCAGTCTTCGATCAGCCGGACTGCCTCTTTTCCGCCCTTCATCACGCTTCCCCGTTCAGCAATCAGCCGGTCCACATCAATGATCCTTCCCAGGTCCGTCATCTCAGTCCGCAGTACACCTGTAAGGGAACTTTTTCCCGTCCCATTGACACCGGCAATGATCGTATACGTCTTCATATATTGCGTTCCTTCCCGTCTCATCCCGTCGCTGTATCGGTATGCATCTTCTCCTGGAGCCTCTACATGAACCGGTTCAGCGCCTCATCATATTCATAGTCGATCCCGGCCAGCTGCTCTTTGATCTGTGCCTCGTCGGCGCTCAGCGCCAGGCACAGCTCGGCAAGTGACGGATAATTGTCCCGCAGCTGGGTATTCACATAGCTTAAAAGCATTGCAGGATCTTTCGGCAGGCTGTCATTGGTATTCATCTTCTCTCTCCAGTCATTCAAACGGATACTTCACACCCATCTGTGCCCTCAGGTCATCCATCAGCTCCATCACGTGAAGCGACTCCTCATGCGGCATAGAAGGGCACTCAATTCCTCCCTCCTTCAGCGTCTTCACCGCCTCCAGCACCTCGTACTCATAACCGGTCTGCTGCGCCGGCGCCTTGATCTCCTTTATGCAGGCATAGTTCTTATCATATACCGCCAGACTCTGGGGATTATTGATGTTTTCAACAATAATAAAGCCTTCCGTACAGTAGATGATACCCTTCCTGTCAGACATGCAGTCCGTGCCGGCTGTCAGGACGGCCCGCCTTCCGTTCTTCCAGAAAAGCATAATGGCATCCGTACTGTCCACGCCTGTCGGGATCATCTGCGCAATCCCGGCAGCCCTGTCACACCGCCCGAAGACCATCTCCGCAAAATTCAGCGCATAAACGCCTACATCCAGCAGGGCGCCGCCGGCCAGCGCCGGTTCCACAATACGGGGCACATGATTGATAAGATAGGACAGGTTGGCTGTGATGGTCCTGGGTTCACCCACGATTCCGGAGAAGACCACCTCATTGATGATCTTCCGCATGGGCTGATACCGGGGCCAGATGGCCTCCGTCACCAGGACCTTTTTCTCTTCTGCCAGGGCGATCAGTTCCCGGGCCTGCGCCGCGTTGGCTGTGAACGCCTTCTCCACCAGCGCCGCCTTGCCGTGCATCACGCAAAGCTTCGCGTGTTCCATGTGATGTGAATGGGGCGTCGCCACATAAACAAGATCCAGCTCCGGATCCGACAGCATTTCCTCATAGGAACCGAAAGCTTTTTCCACACCGTTCTTCCTGGCAAAAGCCTTCGCCCTCTCCAGGTCCCGGGCTGCCACAGCGTACAGCTGCACATCCCCGATCCCCGCCCGGTTCATCTTGTTGACAGTATCGGCCATGGTGCCCGCAATACCTCCGGCACCCAGAATTCCAAGCTTCATCTCATACCTCCTCCAAAGCTCTTTGACCGGTTCCCGGTCTGACCGCAAAGGCGCAGATCAGTTTCTGATATCGACTTTACCACATTGGGTGGGAATTGCAAATATGGGAAATCATCGGACGGAGCACCTTTATAGAACAAAGTCCGCAAGCGGACTTCACCTCCCCTGACCCCTCAATCATGAGGGGAGCGCAGCAGGACTTTGCGCGCCGAGCACGGTCGCGAAGCGACATCTTCCTCACGTGCGAGTGCGCATCCTCGCGGAGCGTTTTATCGTATAGGAAATTCGGAGAAATTTCCTATACGATAAAAAAGACTGCCGCATAATGCGACAGTCTCAACCTTATTCCGTCGAGCCCCAAGGCCCGTCCTCCTGAATTAGTCCACAACTTCCGCGTGAACCCGCACCATGGCGGTCAGTTCACCCTCACCGCCGTTTGCGCTGCGGTCTACACCGATCACGATCGTATCGCCCTCCATCACATCCCCGCTGAGGATCTTTCTGG
>JAGCAV010000065.1 GCA_017652545.1 Lachnospiraceae bacterium | reverse complement strand
GGCGATGATCACGGCATCGGCACCGAGCGCAAGCGCCTTGAAGACATCCACTCCGGACCGGATCCCGCCGTCCACGAAGATCTTCATCTTTCCTCCGACCGCATCCGCAATCTCCGACAGCACCTCGGCTGTTGCCGGACACTGGTCAAGAACCCGGCCGCCGTGGTTCGAGACGACAATGGCGGCCGCGCCAGCCTGCGCAGCCTTCTCAGCCCCCTTCACTGTCATGATACCCTTTGCGATGAACGGGATCCCGACATCTTTTATGATGGCGGCAAGTTCCTCGACCGATTTCCTTCCGGCCGGCGGATTCAGACCCTTCAGGAAGGGAAGTCCTGCCCCGTCGATATCCATGGCGACCGCAAAGGCGCCGCTCTCCCGGACAAGCTTCATCTTTTCAGAGACAGTCTGCGCATCCCAGGGCTTGATGGTGGGTATGCCGATCCCGCCGGTTTCACGGATCGCACCGCAGGCGGAAATCAGGACCTGCGGGTTGGTTCCGTCACCCGTAACCGCGGCAATCCCGGAAGCGGCGCAGCCTTTGACCAGGATGTTGTTGTAGGCGGTATCGTCCAGCTTGTCGCCATAGTGAAGGTTGACCGCGCCGACCGGACCTGCAAAGACCGGATAGGCAAAGGACCGGCCGAACAGCTCAAAGGAGGGATCGGCGGTCTTGAGCGGAAAGATCGTGTCCATATTGACCCGGATCTTCTGCCATGCCTCATAGTTCCGGATGGCAAGGGTACCGGTGCCCTTGGCGCCGGGGCCGGGCATCTGGCTGCCGCATGCACGTCCGTTGCAGACCGGGCAGGCCTTGCAATGCGTTCCGATACAGTCCCTTGCGTTCGCTAATACATCATTGTATGTCATGGTTGAGCTCTCCTTCTGTATTCATATGAAAACGGTTCCCGGGGTCTTGCGCCGGTTCCTGCGGGCACCAGACAGCCTTTTGATCCGGCATCACCATATTATCACAATGATGCTGAATATGGAATGATTCACACGTAAGATTGTGAAGGGCCGGATCGCTCCGGCCCTTTTTCTTATTTGATCAGGGATGTCAGTATGCCAAGCAGCGCATTTCCGTCATCCTCATCCTTTTCCTGCTCTTTTCCGCCAAACAGGCCGCCCAAAATGCCGCCGATCCCTCCGACTGCCTCTTTTCCGCCGCCAAGCAGGCCGCCGAGCAGGCTGCTTCCCTTTGACGCCGCCTGCGCGGTACCGCCGAACATTCCCATCAGATCGCTCAGATCCAGTCCGTCACTCAGATTGACCTTTGCAGCGGATGAAGTGGCAGCGGACAGTCCGCTCATCATAGCCGGTGCGATATTGGCCAGCGCCTTCTCCACCTCCGCGTCTTCCATCTCGGAATCCTTTGCCAGAGAACTGACGACTGAGGGAGATTCGTCACCGAGAATATGCTTCACGATCTTTGCGCCGTCCTGTTCGTCGGCTTCTGCAATCTGATCCGCCATGGCCCTTGTCTCCTTGTGTCCGCCGAGAGCCCCTAACAGTGCCTGCGCTCCGGCCACTGAGGAAGCGTTCTTTGTCAGAAATTTCAGCAGCACCGGAACAGCGACCGGCAGGAACCTGATCAGTTTAGCTGTCGAAATTCCCGTCTTGCCTGCCAGTGCCTCCACCGATGTCCCTGATGTCAGCGATCCCGTTAATAAACTCAGCAGATTCATATGTTTCTCCTCCTTTTTATCATGCAGGGGCCTTATATGCCCGTGCTTAGTAACAATATAATAATGACAGGGGCTGTATCAGGGAACTCATGCGTGGTGGC
>JAGCAV010000064.1 GCA_017652545.1 Lachnospiraceae bacterium | reverse complement strand
GGTTCTCCGCCCTTCATGGTCACAGAAATGTTATTTCCCAGGGATACCGTATCATTCGTCCCGTCCTCCAGACGGGCCTTAAGGTCTTCCCAGGTCGTCACAGCCGGACCGGTGCCCGGGTCCTGTGCCTCCTCATCCGCTGTTTCATCCCATTCCTCAAAAAGATCTTCCGGATCCTCTGAGATCATCTCCGTTTCTTCAGGAAAATCTGTAAAGGCCTCTTCCTCAAAAAAGAGCTCCTCTGCCTCCTCCTCAAAGATCACATCTTCATCCAGGATCAGACCGTCGAAGTCCTCCAGCCAATCTGTTTTCCGGCTCTTCTTTTCATGGTCTTCCTCCTCGTAAGATGGCTTTTTCCCTGTTTATTTCCTGTACTTTTTATTTATATTATTATAGATTAGATAATGATGATTCTCAATTGAGAAAAGGCTCCGTTTTCATTTGCTTTACAGGCTTTACAGGCTGTCCCGGTTTTTCAGGTATCCGCTATGAACAAGTCATCCGAAACCTCCTCCCGCAGACTTCTTCCGCTTATCATCTCCATGGTCATCTTCGGCACCATCGGCCTTGTACGCAGAAGCATCCCGCTTCCCTCCGATGTCATCGCGTTCACGCGCGGGATTCTGGGCGGTGTGTTCCTGATCCTGTATCTGAAAGTCACAGGCCGTCCGCTGAACTGGGCTGCTATCCGGAAGCGGGATTTCCTTCTGCTTGTCTTCACCGGGGCGATGATCGGCTTCAACTGGATCCTGCTCTTTGAGGCATATAATTACACGACCGTCGCCATTGCCACCCTGTGCTATTACATGCAGCCCGTCATCATTCTCCTGGTCTCTCCCCTCGTTCTGAAGGAAAAACTGACAGCAAAAAAGACCGCCTGCATCATAGCGGCGGTCATCGGCATGTTTTTGATCAGCGGTGTTTCCGGCCAGGCCGGGCCGCAGGGGAACCATATGCGGGGAATCCTTTTCGGACTCGGCGCGGCGGTCCTCTACGCCGGTGTTGTGCTGTTCAACAAAAAGCTCGCGGATGTTCCCGTCTTTGAAAAAACGATCATCCAGCTCCTGTCCGCAGCCCTGTGCCTGCTGCCCTACATGGCCTTTCACGGGACGCTGCACGCCTACACGCTTGAGGGTACCGGCATCCTGATGCTTCTTGTTGCCGGCATCCTTCACACAGGTATCGCCTACGCCCTGTATTTCGGTGCGGTCGGCGGCCTGCCTGCGCAGACATCCGCCCTCTTCAGCTACATCGATCCCGTCACGGCAATCCTGCTCTCGGCCCTCTTTCTGCATGAACCCCTCTCACCGGCAGGGATCGCCGGCACCGTGCTGATCATCGGATCAGCAATCGTCAGCGAACTTTAGCACCCGAACAGCGCTGCCGTCTTTTCCATCCGCTCCGCGATCTTTACGCCGAACGGACATCTCTCCTCGCAGCTCTGGCAGCCCAGGCAGGCTGACGCGGTCGTTCCCAGCGCCTCATAGTGCGCCTGCACGCTCTGGGGAACCGCCGGCTGCGCCGCAGCCAGGTCATAGAATTTGTTGACCATGGCAATATCTATGTCCGCAGGACAGGGCTTACAGTGCCCGCAGTAGGTGCACTGTCCGGCGTAGGAATGAAGCGGCGCCGAGGCGATGACGGAGGCGTAGTCCTTTGCCTGCTCGTCCGCTTCCTCGTAGGCAAGCGCCACGTCGACCTGCTCTTTCGTGTCATATCCGCACAGGATCGAGCAGACGCCCGGCCTGGTCAGCGCGTAATGAATGCACTGATGCGGGGTAAACGCCGTACCGAAGGGAGAACTCTTCGCATCAAACAGCCGGCCGCCGAAGAAGCCCTTCATGACCGTGATCCCCACCTCTTTCTCCTCGCACAGACGGTACAGGGCGGCGCGCTCCTCATCGATCCCGGATAACGCGGCATCATATTCCCCGAACATGTTGTCAAGATTGTCCGTAGCCGGATGCATGTCAAAGGCCGGGTTGATGGAGAACAGGAGCATCTCCACAAAGCCGGTCTCGACCGCCCGTTTCGCCATGATCGGATTATGCGTGGAAAGGCCGATGTGGCGGACAACGCCTTCCTCGTGCATCCGGTGGACGTACCGGATAAACTCGGTATTCATGGCCCTGTTCCAGTCATCCTCCGAATCGATATAATGGATCATACCAAGATCGATGTAGTCCGTCTTCATTCTTGTCAGCATATCTTCGAACGCCGGCACCACATACTTCAGGTCCCTGGACCTGACATACTGGCCGTCCTGGTACGTCGATCCGAAGTGCCCCTGCACGATCCACTTTTCCCGGTTTCCTTCCATGCCCCTGCCGATGATGTCCCTGGATTTGGGATCCGGCATCCAGCAGTCAATGATGTTGATGCCCTTGCTCCCCGCGTAGCGGACAAGTTCCACCGCCTCTTCCTCGTCATGCCGCTCGAGCCATTCGCCCCCGAAGCCGATCTCACTGACCATCAGGCCTGTCTTTCCGAGTTTTCTGTATTTCACTTCGCATACCTCCTGTCTTATTTTTTCATGGTTAATCCGATCCGTTTCTTTTTAAGATCGACACTGATCACTTTGACTTCCACAATGTCTCCGACGCTCACCACTTCCAGCGGATGCTTCACATACTTTTTGTCCGTAAGCTGCGAGATGTGCACCAGTCCGTCCTGATGGACGCCGATATCCACAAACGCGCCGAAATCCACCACATTCCGGACGGTCCCTTTCAGGATCATGCCTTCCTTCAGGTCCGCCATGTCCAGAACATCGCTGCGCAGCACCACCGGCGGCATGTCGCTTCTGGGATCCCGCCCGGGTTTGAGCAGGTCAGCGATGATGTCCCGCAGGGTCTCCTCACCGACGCCCAGCTGCTGCGCCGTCTTTTTAACATCGATCCTCTTCAGATCCGCCGCCAGAGCGCCCGCCCCGGACTGTCCGCCCGCCAGCATCCCTTTGTCCGCACCGGTCAGCTTCAGCAGCCCTTCCGCCGCCGCAAAGCTTTCCGGATGGATCCCGGTATTGTCAAAGGGTTCGCTCCCGCCCCGGATGCGCAGGAAACCGGCACACTGCTCAAAGGCCTTCGGCCCGAGTCCTTTTACCTTAAGAAGCTGGCGCCTGGTGTCGAACCGCCCGTTCTCCTCCCGGTACATTACGATGTTCTTCGCCACCGAAGCGCTCACCCCTGCCACATATTTCAGCAGGGCAGCGGATGCGGTATTCAGATCCACGCCGACCTTATTCACGCAGTCCTCCACCACGCCGCCCAGGGCTTCATCCAGCTTTTTCTGGTTCATGTCATGCTGGTACTGGCCGACCCCGATCGCCTTCGGGTCGATCTTGACCAGTTCCGCCAGCGGATCCTGCACCCGCCTGGCGATGGACGCGGCACTTCGCTGGCCCACATCGAACTGCGGAAATTCCTCATTTGCCAGCGCGCTGGCGGAGTAGACGGACGCGCCCGCTTCGTTGGTGATCACATAGGACACCTTCTGATCCGGAATCTCCTTCAGCATCTGCGCGATGATCTGTTCCGATTCCCTGGAGGCTGTCCCGTTGCCCACACTGATCAGGCTCACGCCGTAGCGGCGGATCATCTTCTTTACCGTGTCCTTCGCCGCCCGGATCTTCGCGTCATTGGTCGGCGCCGTGGGGAACACCACGGCTGTATCCAGGATCTTGCCTGTCGGATCCGCCACGGCCAGCTTGCAGCCTGTCCTGAACGCCGGATCCCACCCCAGCACGGTCTGCCCTTCAACGGGCGGCTGCATCAGGAGCTGCTTCAGGTTCTTTCCGAATACGCCGATCGCGTCATCCTGGGCTTTCTCCGTCAGCATGCCCCGGATCTCCCGCTCGATGGACGGCCGGATCAGCCGCGTGTACGCATCCTGCGCGGCCTCCTCCAGGACCGGGGCGGTAAACCGGTTGTCCTTCGTGACGACCTGCTTTTTCAGATAGTCCAGGATCCGGTCCGTCTCGGGTTCGATCTTCACGGTCAGGATCTTCTCCCGCTCTCCCCGGTCCAGCGCCAGCACCTTGTATCCCGCGATCTTCCTGACCGGCTCCGAATACGCATAGTAGTTCTCATACACGGAATCGGCATCCGGATCCTTCGCCTCGCTCACGATCATGCCGTACTCCTGGGTCTTCGTGCGGATAAAGCTTCTGTACCGGGCATCATCCGAGATCTCTTCGGCAATGATATCCATGGCGCCGGCGAGCGCTTCCTGCGCGTCGGCCACGCCCTTTTCTTCCCAGACGAACGCCTCCGCCTCCGCCAGGGCGGGCTTCCTGAGATTCTGCATCCGGATCAGGGCAGCCAGCGGTTCCAGCCCCTTCTCCTTCGCTATGGATGCCCTGGTCCTGCGCTTCTGCTTATAGGGCCGGTACAGGTCCTCCAGCGCCGCCAGGGTGGATGCCTTCAGGATCTGCTCTTTCAGCTCCGGCGTCAGCTTTCCCTGCTCTTCGATGGCCGCAAGGATCGTCTCCTGCCGCTCCTGCAAAGACCGCAGGTAATTCAGCCGGGTAAACAGATTCCGCAGGATCTCGTCGTTTAAGCTGCCGGTCGCCTCCTTCCGGTACCGGGCGATGAAGGGGATCGTATTGCCCTCATCGATCAGCTTTACGGCGGCATCTGCCTGTTCATAACGGATATTCAGTTCTTCTGAAATGATTTTGATGATGTCCAATCCGATACCTCTTTTCTCCGGCATTCCGTCCGCTGCATAATTGCTCTTTCCCCCCGTACATGGTATATTTCCGGTAAGAATCGCCGATTCCGGAAGTTCCCCGGATGCATCCAAAGATCAGACCCGTCCCTGTCATGATCAGGTCTGTCTCTGTTAACAGAAAGGAAAGTAAAATCATGGAAAAATATCTTGCCCGCGCACGCGAACTGCGCGCAAACGTAACCCCGCACTACAACTGCGCCCAGGCCGTCCTGCTTCCTTTTGCGGAAG
>JAGCAV010000063.1 GCA_017652545.1 Lachnospiraceae bacterium | reverse complement strand
TAGGCAAAAAGGAGACACAGAACCGTCCCCTGTCTCCGAACCGTCCCCTGTCTCCAACCGCCCTGTCTCCGAACCGAATGTTCACAGAAAAAACACAGATATTTGTAAATTCCGTCACAAATCGGGACTACGTTATTCCTGAAATAAAAGAAAGCCTTATCAAGGCTGATAGAAAGGAAGCTGAAGATCATGGAAAAGACATCAGGGATTATGACAAAAAAGGCCGTCCGGTCCTTGTACGGACTGCTGGCGGCGGGTACGCTGACGGCAGCACTGGTCATGCCGGTGCATGTTTTTGCAGAAGAAGAGGACGCTCTGCCCCTGAAGGAAGCTGCGGTACAGGAAGGTGAAGTCACATTCAGTACGGATTATCCCGGCGTGACTGTCAAACCGGGCGGAACCTCGACGTTTACCCTCTATATCACCAATACCGGTTCAAAGGAGTCTACAGTTTCGCTTTCCGTCGAAAATCTTCCGGACGGATGGGAAGGATCCTTTAAGGGGAGCTCCAATGAAGTGTCCATGGTCCATGTAGGCGCTGATCAGAAAAAGGAAGATTCCCCGTCGCTTTCCTATTCCCTGACCGTTCCCGAGGATACAAAGGAAGATACCTACACGATCACATTGAATGCAAAGGGTGACGATGTGGATGAAGATCTGGATCTGACGGTCAAAGTAGACGCGGAAGAGAAAAAGATCGGCACCGGTACATTTACAACGGATTACGCACAGCAGGAAGGCGCTGCAGGAACAAAATTCAGCTACACTGCAAAGCTGACCAACAACAGCGGCGAAAACCAGACCTATTCGATGTCCGCGGAAGGTGCGCCGGAAGGCTGGAATGTAACGTTTACACCGTCCGATGCAGGCAGCGCCACATCCTCGGTACCGGTAGACGCAGGAGCCACTTCATCGATCACCGTTGCAGTTACGCCTGCGCAGAATGTAATGGCCGGCGAGTATCCGCTCACCCTCACGGCAGCGAGTGCCGGAGAAACGCTGGAACTTCCTGTCATCGTAAACATCACCGGGACTTACAGCATGACGGCGACCACGCCGAACGGCAATCTTTCGGTAAAGACCTATGCAGGTGAAACAAAGGATGTAACGCTTTCGATCCAGAACACAGGGAATATCGATCTGACCAATATCAGCCTGAAGGCACAGGCCTCCACAGACTGGGAGGTCGCGTTTGACCAGGATACGATCAATGATATCCCCGCAGGCGAAAGCAGAGAAGTGACGGCGCACATCACGCCGGCAAAGGATGCAATCCTGGGCGATTACGTGACCGTGATCACAGCGTCCAACAACGCGGTTTCCTCCGAATGTGACCTGAGAGTGTCCGTACAGAACCATACAAGCTGGGGCATTGCGGCGGTCGCGATCATTGCGGTCCTGATCCTCGGACTGATCCTGATCATCCGCAGATTTGGCAGAAGATGATGTCGAGGCGATCAATATGAAAGACACAATCATTATCCGTACCGAAGATCTGACCAAAACCTACGGCGCGAAAACGGCTGTCAATCATCTCCATCTGGAGATCAGACGGGGTGAGATATTCGGGCTCCTCGGACCGAACGGTGCGGGAAAAACTACAACAATACTGATGCTTCTGGGATTGACCGAACCCACACAGGGCAGAGCCCTGATCGACGGATATGACTGTACCAGACAGTCCATGCAGGTCAAACGGATCACCGGATATCTGCCGGATAATGTCGGATTTTACAGTGATATGACCGGCAGGGAGAACCTCCGTTTCACAGCGAGACTGAACGGGATCCCGGAAAAAGAGATCGACCCGCTGGTGAACAGCCTTCTGGAACGGGTCGGAATGATGCACGCGGCGGACCAGAAAACGGGAACCTACTCGAAAGGGATGCGCCAGAGACTTGGCATCGCGGATATCCTGATCAAGGATCCGGAGGTCATCATCATGGATGAACCTACCCTGGGCCTTGACCCGGAAGGAATGCGTGATTTCCTGAACCTGATCAAGCAGCTGAGCGTGCAGGACGGAAAAACGATCCTGGTATCCAGCCATCAGCTTTACCAGATCCAGCAGATCTGCGACCGTGTCGGGATCTTTGTGGACGGAAACCTGATTGCCTGCGGCGGGATCAGCGAACTGGGAACCCAGATCGCGGCGGAAGGACACTCTACACTGGAGATCGGGGTTGAACCGTGCGATGACCGGTTCCTCAAATATCTCGGGGAACAGAAGGGAATTACCGGAATCACCCGGGAAGACGATACCTTTGTGATCAGCTCATCAGAAGATCTGCGGAGCGATATCACAAAGTTCCTCGTAACACATGATTACAGGCTTCTGCATCTGCATCAGAAGGGCGGAGACCTGGACGAGATCTATCATGTCTACTTTGAGGAAGCGGAGAAAGAAGGAGATGATCGTGATGTCAAAGGCGGCAGCAGAAAGCACCGTTTCGGTCACAGAGGAAAATAAGCGGGAGAATACAAGATATCACAGCCTCACTGCACTGTATCAGAAAGAAATGGCTGACCATGTGACCAGCAAGCGGTTTATCATCATCCTGATCCTCGTGATCGTCATGACGATCGCAAGCGTGTACGGCGCGGTTACGGGCATCAGCAGCGCCATCAAGGATGCGGCGATGGATCCGAAATCAACATTTGATACGAGCTACATGTTCCTGAAACTGTATACCACCGGCGGCAGTTCCATCCCGTCGTACATGGCCCTGATCGCACTGATCGGTCCCTTCATCGGACTGATCCTGGGATTTGACTCGATCAACGCGGAGAAAAACAGCGGCACACTGAACCGTCTGGTATCCCAGCCGATCTACAGGGATTCCATCATCATCGGGAAATTTCTGGCATCCTCGACGCTGATCGCCGTGATGGTGCTGAGCACCGGCATCGCAGTCGGATGCACAGGCTTTCTGGCCTCCGGCATATATCCGTCAGGCGAGGAGCTTTTCAGAGTCCTGATCTACCTGGTTTATACGATCGTGTATATCTGTTTCTGGCTTGCGATGGCCATGCTGTTCTCCGTTTTCACCAGACACGCGGCGACATCGGCGCTGGCTTCGATCGCACTGTGGCTGTTCTTCGCCATCTTCATGAGCCTTCTGGCCGGTATCATAGCGAACGCCGCATACCCGGTCAATACAGAGTACCAGCAGGCAGCCAACGCGTTCAACAACTATAACCTGAACCTGAATCTGAACCGGATCTCTCCGTATTATCTGTATTCAGAGGCAAGTTCTGTAATGATGAACCCTTCCACCAGAGCAATCAATGCCGTCACCTATGCACAGCTGGTCGGCGCGCTGAGCGGCTACCTGCCGCTGGGACAGAGCCTGCTGCTCGTATGGCCTCATCTGGTCGGACTGCTCGCGCTGACATTCGCGGCATTCACCATTTCGTACATCGGGTTTATGAGACAGGAAATCCGGGGCAACTAAGTATTTTGAGACAGGGGACGGTTCGGAGACAGGGGACGGTTCTGTGTCTCCTTTTCTGCTA
>JAGCAV010000557.1 GCA_017652545.1 Lachnospiraceae bacterium | reverse complement strand
AGTCGTCTTGGAAGAAATTCCAGGGCGACTTCTTTGCGTGTGAGCTATGAGCCACGCACATATGAAGGGCCTGCAGCTCGATGCGAGTTTACTCGCAGGAGATATGAAGGACATTCGTCTGTATGCTGCGACAGCCGCGACCGAGCGACCACAGGTCGCGAGGTGCGTGGCGAAAAACCGGGACAGGAGGTGTGCCATGTGTTCGATATTTGGCTTTTGCGGAAGCAATGGTGAATATGACGAGATTCAGAAGGCGCTCCTGGCAACCAAGTCCAGGGGACCGGATGATTCCAGGATCATCAATACGGGAAACGGATGGATCGGATTTAACCGGCTGTCCATCATGGGCCTGACTGAAAACGGCATGCAGCCTTTTGTCTGTGGGAACCGGAGAACATATACACTGTCTGACCTGCAGGAAGGTTCAGAGGGATATGATATTCCTGAAGAAAGCGGGATCATCCTCGCCTGCAACGGAGAGATCTACGGCTTCCGGCCTCTGCGGCAGGAACTGATCGAAAAAGGATACACCTTTTCAAGCGGATCCGACTGTGAGATCCTTCCGGCCCTTTACCGGGAACACGGAACCGGTATGTTCCGCATGCTGGACGCGGAGTTTGCCCTGGTCATGTACGACAGGAAGGAAAACACCTGGATCGCAGCAAGGGACCCGATCGGCATCCGCCCGCTGTATTATGGGATCCGGGACGACGGAACATATGTCTTTGCGTCCGAGCCGAAAAACCTGGTGCCGCTGGTTGGCAAGGTGAGACCGTTCCCGCCGGGGCATTACTTCAAGAACGGCGTGTTCACCGGATACCGGGACATGTCGGAAGTGGGATCCTATCATGACGAGGGTCCGCTCCGGATGTCCGAGAACATTCATGACCTGCTGTTTCAGGGCGTGAAGAAAAGACTGGATTCCGATACCCCCGTAGGATTTCTTCTCTCGGGCGGACTGGATTCATCGCTGGTGTGCGGGATCGCGGCCAGCATGACGGATCAGCCGCTTGAGACATGGTCCGTCGGAATGGATGTGGACGCGATCGATCTGAAGTATGCCAGACAGGTGGCAGACTTCATTCATTCCAACCATCATGAGGTGATCATCACGCGGGATGATGTGATCGGGGCGCTGGAGCCGCTGATCGAACTGCTCGGAACCTACGACATTACGACCATCCGGGCTTCCATGGGGATGTACCTGGTATGCAAGGCGATCCATGAACAGTCGGATCTTCGAGTGATCCTGACCGGGGAGATCTCAGACGAGATCTTCGGATACAAATATACGGATTTCGCCCCGTCAGCGGAGGAGTTCCAGAAGGAAGCCGAAAAGCGGATCCGCGAGATCCATATGTATGATGTACTCCGGGCAGACCGGTGCATCAGCGTCAACTCCCTGGAAGCGAGGGTCCCCTTCGGTGATCTGGATTTCGTGGATTACTGCATGTCCATTGACCCGAAGAAAAAGCTGAACCGGTACGGAATGGGAAAATACCTGCTGCGGCATGCCTTTGAAGATGATGAACTGATCCCCGACAATATCCTGTGGCGGGAGAAGGCAGCCTTTTCAGACGCGGTAGGTCATTCGCTGAAGGATGATCTGGAGGCCTACGCGGAAGAGACCTATACGGATGAAGCGTTTGAAGCCGGCATCCAAAGGTACGATCACGCAAGGCCGTTTACAAAGGAGTCCCTGCTCTACCGTGACATTTTTGAGAAGTATTATCCCGGACAGTCTGAGATGGTCGTCGATTTCTGGATGCCCAACAGGAACTGGGAAGGCTGTGATGTGAATGATCCGTCAGCCAGGGTGCTTTCCAACTACGGGGAGAGTGGTACATAAGAAGCCGGGCTGTTTTGCGATGAAGGCATGGCATGGAAAATACGTGCTGGAGAGAAGCAGTGCTCCGGATGATGAATAAATATTGTGGTGAGACAATGGCGTCTTTGAGCAAAACAGGCTCAGTGGCGCCTTTTTTATGCAATAAGAGGGAGGTTCGTTATGGAGAAAACAAGTGTACCGGAGATGTTTGGTTCGATGGTTTTTGACGACAGGGAGATGAGAGCCAGATTGTCGGCAAAAGTTTACAATTCCCTTCGCAGAACGATAGATGAGAATGCAGACCTTGATGAGGAGATCGCGGAGGCCGTCGCAACCGAGATGCGTGACTGGGCTGTGGAGCGCGGGGCAACGCATTTTACGCACTGGTTCCAGCCGCTTACCGGCACAACGGCAGAAAAGCACGACAGCTTTATCACCCCTTCCCCGGATGGCGGCGTGATCATGGAATTCAAGGGCAAGGAGCTGATCAAGGGAGAGCCGGATGCTTCGTCCTTCCCTTCCGGAGGCCTGCGCGCGACCTTTGAGGCCAGAGGCTATACGGCCTGGGATCCCACCTCCTATGCCTTTATCAAGGACCATACACTGTGTATTCCCACCGCATTCTGCTCATACTCGGGAGATGCGCTGGATAAGAAGACGCCGCTGCTGCGGTCCATGCAGGCCTTGAACAAGCAGGCAAAGCGGATCCTGAAGCTGTTCGGCACGGAAGTGAAGAATGTCCGCACGAGTGTGGGACCGGAACAGGAATATTTCCTGATCGACAGGGAAATGTTTGAAAAGAGACCGGACCTTGTCTACACCGGCAGGACGCTGTTCGGCGCCATGCCGCCGAAGGGACAGGAGATGGATGATCACTACTTCGGCGTGATCAAGCCCAGGGTCATTGCCTTCATGGATGACCTGAACAGGGAACTGTGGAAGCTCGGCATTCTGGCCAAGACGGAGCATAATGAGGTCGCCCCGGCCCAGCACGAGCTGGCGCCGATCTTCTCCACGACCAACGTGGCGACGGACAACAACCAGCTGACCATGGAGATCATGCAAAAGGTCGCCAGAAAACACGGCCTGGTCTGCCTGCTCCACGAGAAGCCCTTCGCAGGTGTGAACGGGTCCGGCAAGCACAACAACTGGTCCATGGCGACGGATGCGGGTGTCAACCTTCTCTCACCGGGAGATACGCCTTATGAGAATGCGCAGTTCCTGCTTTTCCTCTGCGCCGTGATCCAGGCGGTGGACGATTACCAGGATCTGCTGAGGCTCTCAGTGGCAACGGCTGGCAACGATCACCGGCTTGGTGCCAATGAAGCGCCGCCCGCGATCATTTCCGTATTCCTGGGAGATGAGCTGACCGGTATCCTGGAAGCCATCAAGACCGATACGCCTTACCAGGGAACAGAGAAGGTGAAGATGAAGCTCGGTGTCCATTCACTCCCAAGATTTTTCAGGGACACGACGGACAGAAACAGGACTTCACCCTTCGCTTTCACAGGCAACAAATTTGAATTCCGGTCCCTCGGCTCCTCCAACAGCATCGCCTGCTGCAACATCATGCTGAACGCTGCCGTGGCGGAAAGCCTGATGCAGTACGCGGATCGTCTGGAAAGCGCGCAGGACTTTGAGGCTGCATTGCACGATCTGATCAAGGAGACGATTGAAAAACATCAGAGGATCCTCTTCAACGGAAACGGTTACGGAGAGGAGTGGGTGGAGGAAGCCACGAAGGTGCGCGGCCTGTCCAACCTGAAGACCACGGCGGATGCCATGCCGCATCTGCTGGATCAGAAGAACATGGATATGCTCATGGCGCATAAGGTATTCACCGAGACGGAACTGCATTCCAGATGCGAGATCATGCTGGAGAACTACTGCAAGACCGTGAACATTGAGGGACACACCATGGTCGATATGGTCAGGAAGAACTACCTGCCGGCGATCGAGGAGTATCTGTACAGCCTGGCAAGGACCACATCCATGATGAAGTCGGTCAGTGATCATGTGAAGTGCAACTACGAAGTATCCACGCTGGAGAGGCTTTCTGAGCTTACAGACTACATACTGGAGAGGGTGAAGGATCTTGAGAAGGCCCTTGAAGACCTGAAAGGTATGGAAGATATCATGAAGACTTCCGAGGCGATCCGTGACGATGTGCTTCCGAAGATGGAACATCTGAGAAAGCATGTGGACGAGGCGGAGATGCTGATGCCGGAGAAATGCTGGCCGTTCCCGAGCTACGGGAAGCTGCTGTTCTCGGTGTACTAAGGCAGTCAGCCAATCAGGGGACGGTTCTGTGATTGCCCCCGATCAGGGGACGGTCTGTGATCAGCCCCGGTTGATTGAATAAAGAAGGAGAAACAAAGTCATCCCACAACGGCGTGGTTCGCTGGTGCGGGATGGCTTTTTTGAACCGGTTTCCCAGACACCGGTTCATAAAACAGAAAGTGAGGAAATGTTATGACACAAGAGATCATGAAGGCACTGGATGGAGAGATTTTTGCGGTATGGTTTCTGATTGGCGCCGCGTTCGTGTTCTGGATGCAGGCCGGCTTTGCCATGTGTGAGGCGGGCTTCACCAGGGCGAAGAACGCAGGCAACATCATCATGAAGAATCTGATGGACTTCTGCATCGGAACTGTGATGTGGTTCATCTGCGGCGCTTCGCTGATGCTCGGGCCGAACATCCTGAAGGGGTTTGCCGGGGGCCTGAGCTTTGACGTGTTTTCCCATTACGGAAGCTTCAATTATTCCGCGTTCGTGTTCAACCTGGTCTTCTGCGCGACGACTGCGACGATCGTTTCCGGATCCATGGCGGAGCGGACCAAGTTCTCCAGCTACTGTATCTATTCGGCCATCATCTCTGCCGTGATCTACCCGATCGAGGCGCACTGGACCTGGGGTGGCGGTTTCCTCGTTCAGTGGGGATTTCATGATTATGCGGGTTCGAACTGCATCCACATGGTCGGTGGCATTTGCGCCTTCATCGGAGCCTGGATGCTGGGGCCCAGGATCGGCAAATTCGAGAAGGATAAGAGCGGGAAGATCAGCAAGGTCAACGCATTCCCCGGCCATAACCTTGTTATTGCGGCGCTGGGCGTCTTCATTCTCTGGCTCGGCTGGTACGGCTTCAACGGAGCAGCTGCGACAGATGTGCCAACGATGGGATCCGTTTTCCTGACGACAACAGTGGCGCCTTCCGTTGCGACCGTTGTGTGCATGATCTACACCTGGATCAGGTATGGTAAGCCGGATGTTTCCCTGTGTCTGAACGCCTCACTTGCAGGTCTGGTGGCCATAACAGCGCCATGCGATGTGACGGACTGCGCGGGCGCAGCCATCATCGGCGCCGTATCCGGTCTGCTGGTGGTCTTCGGTGTGTGGTTCAATGACCATGTGACCCATGTGGACGATCCGGTCGGTGCGGTGGCAGTTCACATGATCAACGGCATCTGGGGCACCATCGCGGTCGGCCTGTTCGCGACTTCAAGTGCACCGGGCTTTGCTGTGGCAGGGATTCGCGAAGGTCTGTTCTATGGCGGCGGCTTTGTGCAGCTCGGCAAGCAGTTCGGCGGCATGTTCATCACCGCAGCCTGGACAGTTGTGACGATCTTCATCGCATTTTCCATCATCCGGGCGACCGTCGGACTGCGGGTGACGGAGGAAGAAGAGCTGATGGGCCTTGACTCCACTGAGCACGGCCTCCCCTCCGCGTATGCAGGCTTCTCCATCATGGATATTTCCACCACGATGATGATGAGCGTCAATGAGAACACGAACCTCGGAGCCGACAGTTATGATGAGGCTTCCGAAGCGAAGCGCAACGCTGCAGTTCAGGTGATCCGAACGGACGGTGCAGGCATTCCGGCCGTGGATACAGGCATTTCAAAAGTGGTCATTATTGCGAAGCTGTCCAGATATGACGCCCTCAAGCGGGCCATGAATGACCTGGGCGTCACCGGCATGACCGTAACCCAGGTGATGGGCTGCGGT
>JAGCAV010000062.1 GCA_017652545.1 Lachnospiraceae bacterium | reverse complement strand
GGTCCCAATTCCAACAATTATACCTGTACGCCTGTGCTCAGTATGCAGGATGAGACCTATTCAACGATCGAGTATCCCACTGTTTCGGGTACGGAGATCACAACGGATCAGGCACTGCTCACGGACGGGACTTTCACGCTTGAACTGAAAAACGCCCCTTTGCTGACGGCTTTTGAAAACGGAAAAGCCTTCAAAGTCAGACTGTACAATCAAACGGCGAAAAAGTATGAAGACGCCTGGATCACCATCGATCTTCTGAAAAAAACGCTGCTGATCACCGATCAGGATCCGGAGGAGAATCCGGGGGATCAACCGGGAGACGATCCGGGTTCAGGCAGCGGGTCCGATCCCGGTTCCGGGAACAGCGGAGGCGGAACAGATCCGGCTTCCGGTGGGAACGGCGGGGACAGCGGCAGCTCCGGAAATTCTTCCGATCCCGGCAGTTCAGGCAGCAGCGGAAGCGGGTCCGGAAGCAGCTCGGGCTCAGGAGGGTCAGGTTCCGGAAACGGTTCAGGCTCGGGGTCCGGAAGCGGTTCAGGTTCCGGAAATGCTTCAGGCGGCAGCTCGGGAAGCAGCGGAAAGACCAACGGCAGCACAGGCGGTAAGAATTCGTCATCCGGCAGCTCAGGCGGTACGGGTTATACCGCCAACACCAGCGGCGGCACGGGCTCAGTGGACAGTTCGACCGCTCTGAAAGACGGTGATTACACGCCGGACAGCTTCAGTTTCTCCGGCGGGACAGGAAGGCTGTCCATCAGCTGCCAGAAGATCACGGTGAGCGGCGGACAGGCCTATGCGACCATCGCGTTTTCCAGCGGGAAGATCATCTATGTAAAGGCAAACGGCAAACAGTATGCGCCGGTTTCCCAGACGGGAGACACGTCAACCTTCCAGATTCCGGTCACGCTGAACGCGAACACATCGATCCTGGCCTGTACAACAGCCATGTCGGTGCCTCATGAGATAGAATACACGCTGTTTGTCGGCCTGGAGGCTGCAAAGACAGCAAAGGCTGCGTCCGGGAGCAGCATCGGTCAGAGTGCCGGTGACACAACCTCGATCAAAGCCGGTACAGCTGCATCCGGCACGAACAGCGGGAAGGATGGCAGCGGGAAGAAAGCCAGCAACGGCCTTTCCGGAACAAAAGTCACAGCGGTCTCTTCATCGGCCGGTTCCGCCGTTCTGGCCGCCGGGGGCAGCCTGACGGCTGACGAAGACAACGCGCCGAAGGTTCCCGGCCTGGAGTATGAAGGCAGCTACAGCAACGAATATGCCGCATTCTTCAGACTTCATTTCTACGCGGATGAGTTTGAAGTGCTGGAAATCAATCTTTCCAGGAAGGAAGAACCGGACTGGCCTGAAGAAAAACCCGACGGGATCATTGAAGCAAACGCCGGGACAGATACGGCAGAAGGCGGGGAGGAAGCTGAAGAAAAATCTCTCTACAGCGGCCAGGTCCTCCGGTACCTGATCGCCCCGGAAGGAAAAGAGCTTCCGGCGGGAATCGACAAGGAGATGATCGTGATCACAGTGCCGGTCAGATCCGCATATGTGGATTCCGACAATGTCATGCGTATGCTTGAGAAACTGGACGCAGCGGACGCTGTCTCTGTCTCCGGAGCAGAAGCGGGACACTATGATGAGGACGGCGCGTACACACAGATGATCCTGAAAGAAGCAGACCTGGCGGTCTTTCCGGCTGAGCTTCTTGAAGCCGGAGCGGATCCCGCCGCGGAAGATAAAGCGGACAGCGGCGTGACCGGTTCCGGACCGGATGCTGAGCCGGACCAGGATACGGCGTACCTGGCCTTTGTGCAGGATACAGGTGACGGCATGGCTGTCCTGAAGATACCCATGGTGATCGACCGCTCCCCGGATGAAGCACAGGAGGCGGGACAGTATGAATGGCTGATGGTCTACGGTGCGCTGTTTGGCCGTGAAGCGCAGGCGGGCGCGGCATTTGCGCAGGCCCGGGATGCGCTGGAAAAAACAGCGGTATCTGCTGAAGAACCTGGCGATTCTGAAAAAGAAACAGAGATGATGACAGATGAGTGACAGAAAGAGGAGAGATCAGATGAGAAGAGTTTTTGTGAGAAAGCTGATGGCAGCAGCGCTTTGCGCGGCGTGTGTTCTGTCATTCACGTACCCGATGCCGGTGCGGGCGGAGGAAGAGGAGCCTGTATCTGAGATCGGCGTGCATGAGGAGGCCGATCCGCCGGAGATTCCCGGACTGACCTTTGAGAAGAAGACAGATTTTGTATATGCACAGGCAGTGGACATCTTCTACTATGAAGGCGGCTACAAGTTCTTTGACATATACGAATCGGGGCAGTACCTGCTGGTGCCCGAAGGCGCACAGGTGCCTGAAGGCCTGGACGGAAGCGTCAAGGTGATCAAGGCGCCGCTGGACAATATCTATATGGCTGCAACGGCATCGATGGCGCTGGTCTCCGGCATCGGCGGGCTGGACAAGGTGGGATTTTCCTCTGTCACTGCCGACAACTGGTATGTTCAGGAGGCGCAGGATGCCATGAATGCCGGAGATATTCTGTTCGCGGGCAAATACTCCGAGCCGGACTTTGAAATGCTCCTGAGCCAGGGCTGCGACCTGGCTGTGGAATCCACCATGATCCTTCATTCACCCAAGGTGCAGGAGATGATCGAGAAGCTGGGGATACCGGTATTTATTGACAGATCCAGTTACGAATCCCACCCGATGGGCAGATCCGAGTGGGTCAAGGTCTATGGGGCCCTGCTGGATATGGAAGAAGAAGCGGACGCTTTCTTTACGGAACAGAGCGCTGTCATGGATGAGCTGGATGATTTTGAAAATACGGGCAAGACCGTGGCGTTCTTTTCCCTGCATACCAACGGTACGGTGGTGGTCCGCCGCACGGAAGACTATGTTCCGAAGATGATCGAGCTGGCCGGAGGCGTGTACGTGATGGACGGGATCGAGGCGCTGCAGACAGCAAAAAGATCCTCCGTCAACATCACCATGGAGGAATTCTACAGCGCGGCCGTCAACGCTGATTACATTGTGTATAACGGGACCATAGAGGTCCCCATTCACAGCATTGACGAACTGCTTGCGAAGGATCCGCTGTTCGGTCAGTTCAAAGCCGTACAGGAAGGCAATGTGTGGTGCGCGGACAAGTATCTGTACCAGGCGACGGATATCACGGGCGAACTGATCCGGGACTTTCACCATATGCTGACGGACGGGGACGAGAGCCGGATGACTTTCATCTATAAATGCGAATGATGATCCTTCTGCCCGGGATGGATTGAAGCCGCCATGACAAAAAACTTTTGACCTGAGTCTCATAACATGATAGGGTAGTAGCAATTTCGTTGGAAATGAGCTGCTGCCCTTTTTATGTCCGGGGCATCCGGGCCCGTCCGTTCATGGACCTGTCCGGGCAGGCTGCTGAAAAAAGGAGAATACCATGAAACCGTATACACAGATGACCAGAGAAGAACTGCAGGAAGAATTCGCAATCGTCAACGAAGAATACAAAAAGATCCAGGCATTGGACCTGCATCTGGATATGAGCCGCGGCAAGCCGTGCCAGGAACAGCTGAATCTGTCCATGGGGCTGATGGACGCGCTGAATTCCGAAGCGGACCTGACCTGTGAGGATGGTGCCGACTGCCGGAACTACGGCATTCTGAGCGGAATACGTGAGGCGAAGGTGCTGATCGGCGATATGATGGAGAACAATCCCGACAATATCATCATCTATGGGAACTCTTCTCTGAATGTGATGTACGACACGGTGAGCCGGGCCATGACCCACGGCATTATGGGAAATACGCCATGGTGCAAACTCGATCGCGTCAAGTTCGTGACGCCGGTTCCCGGGTATGACAGGCACTTTGCCATCTCCCAGTATTTCGGGATCGAAATGATTCCGGTTCCCATGACACAGACCGGACCGGACATGGATATGGTGGAAAAGCTGGTGGCTGAAGATGAGGCAATCAAGGGAATCTGGTGTGTTCCGAAATATTCCAATCCGCAGGGGTATTCTTATTCGGACGAAACGGTCCGCCGTTTTGCCCGTCTGAGACCGGCAGCCAGAGATTTTCGTATTTTCTGGGACAATGCCTACGGGATCCATCATCTGTACGATAACCCGCAGGATTACCTGATCGAGATCCTGGCGGAATGCAAGCGGGCCGGTAATCCGGATATGGTCTACAAATTCGCTTCAACTTCCAAGATCACGTTCCCGGGCAGCGGCATTGCGGCGCTCGCAACCTCTCCCAACAATATGGAAGACGTTATGGAGCAGCTCAGGCACCAGACGATCGGATATGACAAGGTGAACCAGCTTCGCCATGTCCGGTTCTTCGAGGATATCCACGGCATGGTCATGCATATGAGAAAGCATGCCGACATCCTCCGGCCCAAGTTTGAGGCGGTGGAGAACATATTCGAGGAAAACCTGGGAGGCCTTGACATCGGTTCATGGACAAATCCGAAGGGCGGCTATTTTATCAGCTTTGATTCCATGGATGGGTGTGCGAAGAGGATCGTGGAAAAGGCGAGAAAGGCAGGCGTGACCCTGACGAAGGCCGGGGCCACCTGGCCATACGGCAAGGATCCGCATGATTCAAATATACGAATCGCGCCGACCTATCCACCGCTCGAGGACCTGAAGACTGCCGCGAAGCTTTTCACACTCTGTGTGCGGTATATCAGTATCAAGAAGCTGCTGGAGAATATGGCGGAGTAGATTGCTTTTTCGTGAGTTCAGGTTGG
>JAGCAV010000061.1 GCA_017652545.1 Lachnospiraceae bacterium | reverse complement strand
CAGAACCGTCCCATGATTGTATTCTGATTGTCTTGTCAGATGCGATGATACTTTTTAAGGATCTTCGTATTCAGGTAATCTTCCTTGCCGGGATTGATCGGAATGCCGGGCATGGTATCGGTCATCATGGCATAAAGCCGGTCGATATCGGCATAACAGCGTCCGGGTTCCATCCATTCCAGGAACGGCGTCCAGTCCAGTTCATCGATGGCCTGATCCAGCGTCTTCCCGTTGCACATTTTGTGATATCCTTCGATGATGTTCTGCATGAAGCGCCGGGATGCGAGCAGCCTGTCGCGTTTACTTACCGGACCGTGACCGGGCACATATGTGGCATCCATATCCGCAAGCTTTGAGAGCAGATTCACCCAGTTAAATACACCCTGGGGAAGGCCGTTCGGGCAGACGTCGGCGAACAGCAGATCGCCCATCAGAACCACATTGACGTCAGGGATCACTGCGTAAAGATCATGCTTTGTATGACATTTTTCTGCAATGTGAATCTCCACTTTCCGGTTTCCGAGATCAATCACTGTGTCATCGCTGATAAAGATGTCCGGGTACATGATCTGGCTGCCGGTATAATCCACCCAGGAAAACAGCTTTCCTTCCCACCGGTCGGTGCCTTTGGCGGCCTCGGCCCGGTAATAGGGCTCGTCTTTTATATGCGCGATCTTTGCCGCTTCCGGGAAGGCGGCGCCGCCCAGCACATGGTCCCCATGGATATGGGAGTAAACCAGATAGCGCAGCGGTTTGTCGGTGACTTCCCTGCAGGCGCGGTAGAATTCGTCCGCTGTTTTTTTGCTTGTTAGGCTGTCAAAAACGAGTGCGCACTCCTCACCGATAACCAGCGCGGCATTGCTCATCATGGTGTAACCTTCCGTGATCCAGGCATACACGCCGTCCGCGACTTTTGTCAGGCCCAGCGGCCAGGCCGGGGCAGCAGGCAATCCGGAGAATTTAGTCTCTGCTGTGGTGCTTTCTTCCGACGGACGGTTGAGCGCCCTGGGTACCGGTTTATCCGAAAAATAACCGCTGTAGTGTTTGATCAGGTCAAATCCGATCGTTTCGCCGACCTGCACCTCATTCGGGGCGGAGATGCGCGGGGGATCCAGTTTGAAGTCGGGATCGCCCGGCGTGAAGCGGCCGGTTGAATACGGATAAGCTTCAAAGGGCAGCGGGAAACGGGCGGTGGCATCGGATCCGGTCCAGCCCTTTGCTGTCGCATAGTTGAATTTCCAGAAATCATTCCGGTATTCAATCCGGAAAAACGGCGTCCAGTTAAAACGATAGATTTTCCATACGCCGTCGCACTTTACCATATGGATCATATAGCGGGAAATACCCGGATTCGCGTACCAGGGGTATTTCAGAAAGCCGAACTTTTCACCGAAGGAGGTATATCCGTAGTCGAACCAGGTCGCGACCGCCGTTTTCGTATCCCGGTCGATGTGGACATAGGGTGTCGTGCCGCAGTGGAATCCCGGGTACTTCGGCTGATCCTGATAAAAGCTGTCCGTCATGCCGAAGATTTCTCGGCAAAGCGCAGGCGCGTCGATCAGATCAGGCCGTTCCCAGGCAACATGCGAATAGACCAGCGGACCGAAGGAGCGGTGCCGTATGCTGCCGGTCCAGAGCGCAATGATGTCTTCGATATCCAGCATATCCTCCTCACATCCGTCAAGCGAAAACGGCGTCGTGTCCGGGAGGTAAACCCATTTCTCCGGGTTTCTTTCCATACAGGTCATCCGTGAACCTTCCTTGTCATAATGGAAGGGCGGGAGTGTCAGAATTTCCCGGAAAGAAAGGGATTCAATTTTCCATGTCCCTTCTTCGAGCACAAAGTGTCCGCTCAGGAGAAGCACACGCGCAGTGACCGGGCAATAGCTTTCATTGTGGCCGAAGGCGGCGCTGTTCACCTCGTGGCTGATGACATGCCAGGATGCGTCCGCTTCAGTTGTGGATACCTGTTCGATCACGGGCGTTTCCAGCATGGGCAGAAATACGGGATAGCCCTTGTTCTGCCGGTCCATTTCGTTCAGACGGCGGATTGCGTCAAGAACAGCTTTTCTTCCGGTGAATGCTTCGGAAAACAGGAACGGCATCGAAAGGGAAACCGTATCGACGCAGGAAAAGAGCTCTTCGGCATTTTCCCGCCGGTTCTGGAAAAACCGCCCGACCGTCTGCTGGATGGAAAGAAAAACGGCGGCATCTGTTTTTGCATCCAGGCCGGCCGGTGGCAGCGGCAGAGCGCGCACCTCCCGGTACGCCGTCATGCGGGCCGGGTCGAAGGGAAGCGGTTCAAAAGAAGAGTAGTAAAAAGAGGTCAGTGTCTGAATTTTCCACTGTCCGTCCTCACAGGTAAAATCGGCGTCGTAGCGCCGGATCCCGTATTCGATCTCCATGCCGCCCTGTGCTCTGTGGGAGAGAATATAGCAATGCGCCGTCCAGCAGCCCTGGGCGGTCTTATCGTCCAGGATGCGGGTGATGGGATTGTTAAACAAAATCAGCATGCCATCCCCGGACTCTTTTGTAAAGGTCCCTTCCGCAGATTGGAAATAGTCGGCAATTTCTTCTTTTCCGGCGCACCGGACCCGGTCATCCGGGCAGATGTATGCCGCTCCGCTTTCTGAAAACAGAGCGGGGATGCATTCAAAATGCCGGCCTGTATAATACTGGGCAAAGCGCCCGCCGATATTCTGAAGGGTAATGCGAATATCTGCGTTTGTCATACTGTACTCCGTTCTGATGTGTTCATCTGCTTTGCAACCCGGTGGCAGGCGACAAAATGCTGCGGTTTGTATTCTGTCAGTACCGGATCCGTGGTTTTGCACTTTTCGGTCGCATACGGGCAGCGCTTCGCAAAGCGGCAGCCGGGCTTGGGGTCAATCGGATTGGAGACCTCACCCTGAAGAATGATTTTCTCCCTCTTCTGATGGATGGAAGGACGGGGAATCGCGGAGAGCAGTGCCTGCGTGTACGGATGAAGCGTTTCAGAAAACAGATCTTTCGTCGGTGCCTTCTCCACAACCTGCCCCAGGTACATGACCATGATCTCATTGGAAATATGCTTGACCACCGAAAGGTCATGGGTGATAAACATATAGGCCAGCCCGTTCTGAACCTGCAGATCCTGCAGGAGATTGAGCACCTGCGCCTGGATGGAAACGTCCAGCGCAGACACCGGTTCATCGCAGACGATAAACTTCGGATTTACAGCCAGCGCGCGGGCGATGCCGATCCGCTGCCGGCGCCCGCCGTCCAGTTCATGGGGATAGCTGTTGGCGAGCCTTCTGGACAGCCCGGCCACATCCATCAGCTCCAGAACACGGTCGGTAATTTTGGATTTGTCCGGTTCCAGTTCGGGAAAAATCTGGAAAGGTTCGGCAATAATCTGGCTGATACTCATGCGCGGATTAAGCGACGCGTACGGATCCTGGAAGATCATCTGCATCTGCATCCGCATTTTTCCCATTTCCTTTTTGCTAAGGTCCAGAATATTCCTGCCTTCAAAAAGCACTTTTCCCGCATTGGGATCGTGCAGTCGTAAAATGGCGCGTCCGAGGGTGGATTTGCCGCAGCCGGACTCGCCGACCACGCCAAGTGTTCTGCCCTTGTCGAGGGTGAAGGAAACGTCATCAACTGCATGCAGGGCGCCGCCGGATGTCGGAAAATATTTATAAAGATGCTCTACTTCAAGAAGCTGCATATCAGTTCTCCTTCCTTGCAAGGATGCACTTGACAAAGTGGCCGGGTGTTACTTCCGTAAGGGCAGGATCCGTGTTTTTGCACTGTTCACAGGCATGGTCACAGCGGTCGTAGAAGCTGCAGTGGGAAGGCAGATTCATCGGATCAGACATCAGGCCCTTGATCGGGCGGAGCCTTTCCACATCCTCATCCAGTGAGGGGATGGAGTTGAAAAGTCCGATGGTGTAGGGATGCTGACGATGATCGAAGATATCCTCCAGCGTTCCGTATTCAACAATTTCACCGGCGTAGATGACGGCGCACTTGGAACAGATATCCGCGACAATGCCGAAATCGTGGGTGATGACCAGAAGAGCGGTCCCCGTTTCGTCCTGCAGTTCTTTCATCAGCTGCAGCACCTGCGCCTGGATCGTTACATCAAGCGCTGTCGTGGGTTCATCCGCGATCAGAAGCTTGGGATTACAGGCCAGCGCCATGGCGATGACAACGCGCTGCTTCATACCGCCGGAAAATTCATGCGGGTAATTATCAGCCCGCCCTTCGGCGATGCCGACCAGGGACAGCATCTTCACGGCATGTGCCCTTGCCTGGGCGTCATCCATATGATTATGCAGTTTGATCACTTCCATGATCTGCTTCACGACCGTCATGGTCGGATTGAGTGCGGTCATCGGATCCTGGAAGATCATACTGATCTGATTGCCGCGGAGTTTGCGCAGCTGCTTTTCCGTCATTCCTGTGATTTCCTGCCCGTCAAAGCGGATGCTTCCCTGTATGATATGCGCGGGCGGAATGGGAAGCAGACCCATGACTGCCAGACCGATGGTGGTTTTGCCTGCACCTGTCTCTCCGACCAGACCGACGGCTTCACCGCTGCTGATATCCAGAGAGATGCGATTGATGGCTTCCACTACGCCGTCTTCTGTCTCGTAATGTATGACCAGGTCCCGTATTTCCAGAAGATGATTTGACTGTTTATTTTCTGCCATTTTCATACCCCTCCTTATTTCATCCGCGGATCCAGCGCGTCCCGGAGCCCGTCTCCGAAAAGGTTCAGCGAAAGAACGGTAATGCCGATCATCAGGCCCGGGAAGATGATCATATAAGGCGCGGTCTGCAGATACTGTTTGCCTGCGTTCACCATGGAGCCCCATTCCGGTGTGGGCGGCGCAATTCCCAGCCCGATATAGCTGAGGGTGGCAACCGTAAGAATGGAAGCGGCCACGCCGAAGGTCATCTGTACGATGATGGGGCCGAGGGCGTTCGGCAGCATGTGCTTGAGAATAATCCTTCGGTCTGAAGCCGAAATCGCGCGGGCAGATTCAACATAGTCGGCACCTTTCACACTGAGAATGGCACCGCGGACAACACGTGCGTACACCGGCACAGTGCCGAGGGAGATCGCCAGCATCAGGTTAAACATGCCGGTGCCGAGCGCTGCCGCGATGGCAATGGCCAGCAGCAGGTTGGGGATCGACTGGTAGATATCGATAAATCGCATCAGCAGGTTATCCACCCACCCGCCGTAAAAGGCGGCAATGGCGCCGATGGTTCCGCCAATTAAAGCGGAAATGATGACACAGAACAGACCGATGGTCAGAGAAATACGCGCGCCGTAGATGACGCGGGAGAGGATATCCCGGCCAAAATTATCGGTGCCCATCAGGTGCCGCAGGCTCGGCCCCTGCATAATGGCCGCGTTGTCTGTTTCGGTCGGCCCGTAAGGAGCAATCACGTTGGCAAAGACAGCCAGAACAATCAGAACAATCAGAATAATCATGCCTGCCATGGCGGTCTTGTTGCGGCGAAGGCGGCGCCATGCTTCGTCCCAGAAGGACAGAGAAGTCTTTTTCCTTTTGGAAAGCTTCCTATTAATCGCTTCCATCTGCGGAGTAACCATTTTAGCCATTGACAGTCCCTCCTTTGATAACAATCTTGGTCTTCTTCCCGGAAGAGAAGATGGTGGATTTCAGCTTCGGATCAACAAAGGTATAAAACAGATCCACAATCAGGTTGACAAGACTGAAAATGATGGACAGGAAAACTACACTGCCCTGGACGGCAGGATAGTTTCTGCCCTTTATGGCATTGACCATATAACTGCCCAGTCCGGGCAGCCCAAAGACCGTTTCGGCAAGAATCGCGCCGCCGAGCTGGTGACCGATCTGATTGCCGATTACCGTGATGATAGGAATCAGTGCATTGCGGAAGGCGTGCCGGAAAACGATGATCCCGTAGTGCTGTCCCTTTGCCTTGGCTGTGCGGATGTAATCCTGGCGGATGACTTCCAGCATACTGGAGCGGGTGATACGGGCGATGGTAGCCGCGCATCCCACCGCGATGGTGATCATCGGCATGATCCAGCTGAGAATGCCGTTGGAAAGTCCCGAAGCCGGCAGCAGATGCAGCATGACAGCAAAAACCAGCATGTTCATGAGACCGAGCCAGAAGCTCGGAACCGATACGCCCAGCAGCGAGATGGTCATGCACAGGCTGTCGATCCAGGTATTCTGATAAACGGCTGCCAGTATTCCGAGGGGCACACCGATCAGAACCGCAAAAAAGACACTTCCGAAGGCCAGGATTATGGTTGTCGGATACCTGTCCATAATCTCACTGATAATCGGCTGCTTCGTCTGATAGGAAGTGCCGAGATCAAACCGCGTAAACACGCCTACAACGTATTTTCCGTACTGTACAAGGAGCGGGTCATTCAGTCCCATCTCTTCCCGGAGCTCATAGACTTCCTCTTCTGTGGCATCCGAGCCCAGCTGCATTCTGGCAGGATCCCCAGGCGTGATCTTATTCAGAAGAAAGGAAATCGTTAAGACACCGATCATGACAGGAATCATCATTAAAATACGTTTGATAATATACTTAACCATTGTGATTCCTCCGCTTTCCGGTCATAAGCCCGATACATTGCCGTATCCGTTTTTTTTCGAACGATATATCGGTATATCATATTAATAAGAAGATAATAAAAGCATATGGTATTACAATATAGATGTAAGAAAAAATATTAATAGCCGTTGCGGCTATTAATAAAAATAATGTTTCAGGATGCGGTTCTTGGTCAGGCTGATGTGCTGCTGCATCCGTTCGAAGGCAAGGGGACTGTTGTGTTCCCGGATCGCCTCCACGATTTTGGTATGACTGACATCATGGCTTTCTTCCGTTCGGGAAACATCGTGCAGATTTGCAAGTGCCAGCTTCTTTGAAAACCGGAGAAGAGAGAGACGTTCCCGTGTGGTTTGGATAAAACCCAGCAGGATGTCGTTGCCTGATGCTTCGGCTACCGCGATATGGAAAATATAGTTCAGATCGCGGTCGTCCTTCTCGCCATTATCGGAAGGTGGATTGTCGATCAGCGATGACAGGTGTTCCAGACGCTGCAGATGATAGGCAGAACATCCGTCCGCCGCAAGAGCAGCGGCCTTGCTTTCCAGCGCTTCGGAGACATTGTAAAGATTAACAACATCCTGCATCTGGAGTTCCAGGACGATGAGTCCTTTTTTCGGAAGAAGCTGGATCATGTGTTCGTCTGACAGTCTGGTTACTGCCTGGTGGACCGGAGTTCGGCTGGTATTCAGCTGACTGCAAAGATCCGTTTCTGTCAGATGGGTTCCCGGTGCAAGCGTCCCGTCCAGAATACTGCGTTTGAGCTGCAGGTAAACCTGCTCCGGTTTCAGCAGAGAGGGAGCGGCCTCTTCCAGCATGCGTGTTGTCATAACATTCTCCTGTTAAAAAACCAGTTTCGTGTTTCATAAATAAAAGGAAGGTTGTCGGGTGACAGCAAAAGGATTGAACATTTAAATGCATCAAGACGCATTTCAATAAATTCATTAAAAAGTATATAAGCAATTAAACAATAAGTCAAGTGCATCAGATAAAAACAAAATAATTAAAAAAACAATTGCATACATAAGAATACTATGATATATTAGATGCGTGCAATACATTGCGCATTAATGCAAAAGGATACAAAGACGCACTGCATGAAAATTCCAACGAAGAAAAGGAGAAGGAAAACATGAAAAAGAGATTGGTTGCTTTGCTGTCCCTTGCAGCATCCGTGGCTATGATGGCGGCTGCGGCAAACGCAGAGGTTTCGGATGAAACCATCACTGTCGCCTATAATACGGAGCTGGCTTCTTTTGATTTCAATAATCTTTCCAACAGCGGCTCAAATGACTATTTCGGCGCTTATGTTGATGCAAGACTGGTCATGTATGATTTTGAAACCGGTGAAGCACAGCCGTGGCTTGCGGAATCCTGGGAACTTCAGGATGACAACATGACGTATCGTTTCCACCTCAGAGACAACGCGGTTTCACACAATGGGTTTGCACTGACGGCACAGGATGTCATTGATTCCTATCAGAGAGCTGCGGACTGCAAGCCGAACGGCAAGTATACGAAGTATCTGGATATGGAGAAGTGTGCGGTTGTCGATGACCTCACCGTTGATATTGTAACAACTGAACCCTTTGCGGATACGCTTGCGATCCTGACGCTTTCCCCGTTTGTCATCAAGAGTACAGCCGGGATCGAGGCTGAGGGCGGATATGAGGCGGAAGCCATGAACCCGCAGGCCGGATTTGGCCCCTACAAATTTGTGGAATGGGTGACCGGCGATCATGTTACCTTTGAACGCGATGACAATTTCTGGGGCGAGCTTCCTTATTATAAGACAGCCATCGCAAGGATTATCCCCGATGACTCCGCCCGTCTGATGAACCTGCAGTCCGGTGACATCCAGGCGATGAACCGTATCCTGCCGTCTCAGGCACAGACTGCGGAAGATGACACCAATATCCAGGTGGAACGGAAAGACAATGTAAACCAGATGTACCAGCTGATCCTGAACAACTCCTCCGAGCCGCTGAAGGATGCCCGCGTACGCCGCGCACTGAGCATGGCCCTGAACAGGGAAGGCGCACTGGTTTCCGTATTTGACGGTGCCGGTACGGTTGCGGACGGATGGTTCGGTTCCTCTGTCTCTGTTTATGCTGAGCCCGATGCCTCTGCCGAGAATTATTATCAGTATGATCCGGAAGCAGCCAAAGCGCTGCTGGAGGAAGCCGGTTACGGTGATGGGTTTGAACTGACCCTGATCTGCATGGAACAGCAGTTATATACAAGTCTTGCTGAATTTGCAAATATGCAGTGGAGTGAGCTTGGCGTAACGGTGAATATTGAGATTTCCGACAGCCCGACCTTCTTTGAAAAGATGAACAGCGGCAGCTATGATGTGGTTTCCATTGCAACATCCGGAAATATGTATTCTTCTCAGGGACAGATTGATCCCAGGCTGAGCATTGCCGAAGGCGGCAGCTGCGCATTTGTCGATGGCGGTGAAGAATATGAGGCGGCATTTGCTGCAGCTTCCCAGAACATGTACGGCACGGAAGAGAACAAAGAGGCTCTGGCTAAGGTTCAGAACATTGTCCGTGAATATGTTCCCAGCGTATCGGTTGTGAATGGCCAGGTCATTTATGGAGTTAAGACCGGTCTTACCGGTGTCATGATGTTCTCAATGGGTGATCCCAGCTTTGTATTCCTTCATCCCGAAGAGTAATCCGGATGCTGCATCATAACAGATCCGCAGCATGAAGGATCGGCACCATATTGGAGACACAACATTTACACGCTATATGCTTATCATGGCAGGAGTCAGCCCGCATGCGTGTGGGCTGACTTCTTTTATAAAAAGATTTCCCGGAATAAGAACGAAAACAACAGGTGGAACTGGTCTTAGCGTTCTGCAGAGCAATCAGATTAAATGAGGTGACAAAATGACAAACGCGGAGAACCTGCAGCTTATATTTGAACAAAAACAACCTGAATGGGTTCCGATCTGGAAGGATTCGGTATGCCACTGCAGACCGTCTTTCTTTTCCGAATGGCGGCCTGCACACCCTGAAGTCGGGAAGGTATATAAAAATTTCTTCGGAATATCGTATGAGTACAGCGATCCGAAACTGGTTCCGATTGCATCCCCTACCCATCATCTGTTTGAAGATATTACGGAGTGGAAGAAGTATTTTGTACTGCCGGATGTTTCCGGTATCGACTGGGACGCAATGGCGGAAGCAGATATGAAAGGCGTCTCCCGCGAGGGTAAAATGTCCTGCCTCTGGATCGGGGCGACCGTTCTTGCCTATCTGCTGGATGCCATGGGACATGAAAATACCCTGGTGGCCATGATGGAGGAGGAAGAAGCCTGGCATGAGCTCCAGACGACCGTATGTGACTGGTGGTGCGATATCATTCAGAAATGCATCAGGGCTTATAAGGCGGATATGGTCATCATTGCGGATGACATGGGTTTCGGAAAAGCGCCGTTCATGTCTCTTTCCGCGTACCGCGAGATGATTAAACCCTACATGTCCCGCTATGTCAAAACAGTCCGGGATGCCGGCTGCAATATGGTATATCATTCCTGCGGGAAATGCGAGCCTTTTATCGGGGACTGGATTGATATGGGCATTCAGCTGTGGGAATGCCAGCCGGTAAACGATTTTGACGCGATGAAAAAACAATACGGGAACCAGCTGGCTTTGCTGTGCGCCTGGGACAGTACCGCGCCTGCGGCACAGCCCGGAGCATCGGAAGAACTTGTACGACAGACGGTAAGGGATATGATCGATCAGTACGGCCAGGGCGGCGGCTTTGTGTTTAATGTGGAAGGACGCCTGTTTGAGTGGCTCGTCGGCTCAGAGCATTATGGCTGGGTATATGATGAAGCGAGAAAATACGGGAAGCTGGTTTATCAGCGGTAATCCCCGGCCGGTTTGACGTATTAAGGAACTCTTAACAGATTACCGAATAATTCATGTAGTGAGGAGGACTGTTTTGCGTATTGGTGCCTGTGTAGCAATTGAATCGATCGCATCCGCAAAAAAAGCCGGGTTTGATTTTGTTGAGCTGTCCGCGATGGAACTAAGGAGGATGGAAGAACGGGAAGTGGAACTGCTGGCGGAACGCCTCAGGCAGCTTTCCGTACCGGCCCTGGCAGTGAATATGTATTGCGATGAAACGCTGTTTACGGTAAATTCGGACCCGGATCAGGAAGCAGTCATGGGATATGCCGAGGGCATATGCAGAAAAATGCATATCCTCGGGATGGACCGGCTGGGCATCGGAGCGCCGTCATGCAGGCGGGCGGAAGAGAGCACCGGCATGGCGGCAGCGGAGAAAAGGCTGCTGGATGTTTACACATGGTCGGCGCAGACAGCCCGGAAATATGATATAACGGTACTGATAGAGCCGGTCAACCATTATTTCTGCAACGTGGTGAATACGGTCGGCGACGCGGAAAGGCTGCTGACGGAAGCATCATGCGATCATTTGCGTCTGCTGGTGGACTTTTGCCATGCTGCCCTGCAGAAGGAAAAGGAAGAGGATTTAATAGCGGCATTGGCAGGCGCGGCGCATGTCCATGTTGGTCACCAGAATACGGAAAATATGGGCAGGGATTATCTGAGGGACCGTGATGAGAGCGAACTGACGCGTCAGATGAAAATGCTTGTGCAGGCAGGGTATAGGGGCGATATCAGTATGGAAGCAGGCGGGAAAGATCATGTGGAGGACGGTCTGGCTGCATCAGCTGCGGTACTGAAAAGATGTCGCAGCGAAGTCGTGGGATGCGGCAGGACCGTCGGGACGTTCCTGAAAGCCTGTGAATAATATATTTACGGAAAACAAATATAAAGGAGTGCCTTTATGAGAAAAGAATGGATGCCGCATGTTGAAAAGCTAAAAAACAGAACCTATGTATATGTGACTTCCGGGATACTGGCACAGAACACGCCGGCGATCGTTGTGGGGGACGACTGCGCGATGGCGTTGGATGTAACCGCGCATGCCCGCAGCACAGCAGAATTTGCCATGTGCGTGCGCAGTGAGATCGGCAAGAAGCCGATCCGGTACATGTTCCTGACACATCAGCATGGGGATCATATCATGGGGGCCGCCGGCATATCGGAAGCTGTGGTCATCTGTGCCCGGAAGCTGGAGCCGCTGATGGAAGAGAGGCGGGGAAGAGATCCCGTCGGGATGGAACTGATCCGCGTGGAGACGGATGGCGGCGACCGGGTGCCGAGACCGGATATCCTGTTTGACAAATCCATGACAGTGGAACTGGGCAACTGCAGGGTAGAACTGATGGAGCTTGGCCATGCGCATACGCCCACGGACAGTATTGCGTATATTCCTTCCGAAGGAATCGTAGCCTGCGGCGATCTGTTTTACAACTATGTCA
This sequence comes from Lachnospiraceae bacterium, assembly GCA_017652545.1. The sequence goes on along the minus strand of JAGCAV010000061.1, from coordinate 15,830 downwards.
TACCGGACGGCAATCAGTGTCTGATCGAAAACTGGCTGACAGCCATTGACCGCATTTTGTCTTTGGATGCGGATACATATATTCCGGGGCATGGCCCCGTCGGCACCCGGGAGGAGGTGCTGGAGTGCCGCAGGTACATCCAGTATGTCGCGGACAGGGCCAGGGAAGCGGCCCGGAGAGGGGATGATCTGTATGAGGCCATCATGCGGACAGACCTGCGGGAATGGGACGACTGGCTGGAACCCGGCCGTCTTGCAAGCCTGTTTGATGTGGCGTACCGCGTTTACCTCGGACAGGACCCTGTAGCGGATCTGCCGGACTGGGATCTGAATGAGTGCATCGACGAAATCCGCATAAAGCACGGACTGCCGCGGGCGTCCTTATATATCCCGACCAAAAAATACCCATACTTCAGACGAAATGATAAAAACGCCTGATAAGATAAAGCGCGCCGGGATGTCAGATGGAAACATCTTCCCTGACATCCCGGCGTATCATTATGCCTGAAAATTCACATTTGTCGCCTCGACAATATGCTGCTTCATCAGGTCCGACGCCAAGTCGCCGTCTTTTGCCGCCACTGCGTCATAGATCTTTCGGTGCATCTCAACAGCATGAGCAGGGGATTCCTGATGCGTACGGAACGTGGTGATGGCAAATTCCCGGATGTTCTGGAGAACAGAGGAGAAGACCTTTGCCAGATAGGTGTTGCCGCTGCCGTTCGCGATGATCAGGTGAAAATCCATATCGCAATCCACGAAATTCTCAAAAGCATCCTGCTTTTCCAGTTCGGATATCAGGGCTGTCTGCTGCGTCAGCTTTCCTTTCAGAGACTGGAGAGAGTAGAAGGAGGCGTTTGCAGCATAAAGCCTGACCATATAAGTTTCCAGCAATACCCGTGCTTCATTCAGCTGGTTAAGCATTCCTTCATCCATGGTATCGTTTATGGAAGGAATACGAACCCACAGATCCGGATTGTCACAGATGACGACGGTTCCCACTTTCGGACGCTGGGAGATGGCCCCCATGGATTTTAACAGCTGCAGCCCCTCCCGGAGGGAAAGGCGGCTGATATTCAGAATTTTCGCCAGTTCGTTTTCATTGGGCAGTTTATCACCTTTTTTCAACTCTCCCTTTCGAATTCGTTTTTCGAAGTCTTCAACTACCAGATTCGCTATTTTCACCTTTTCAATCGCCATATCTGTTCTCTCCGTACACTTACTGATTTCAGTCCCATGTTCACACATGCAAAATTGTTCTATGCTCATACAATTAAACTATATCATACAACTCAGAATAAAGAATGTAAAGGATAGATTTAATTGTATTACAAAAAGTGCGAAATAGATCAGACATAATGTCTGGCAAGAGGAATACACCGGAAAGGAACAAAGTGGATTAAGGCCTGATTAACGGCATTTAATTGCATTATTTTAAAAATACATGTTGACAGCAAAGGAGAATATAGGTATATTAATTGTAATACAATATGATTGTAAAATAAAAATTCAATTACAATGATCAGATGTTGAACAGAATTCACAGATGAAGCTAGAAGGCAATTACGAAGGATCATCTACTATTTCAAGGAGGTAATAACAAATGGCAATGGATTATTTCAAAAGAGTCAGTTCTCAGACTGCAACAAATTTCTGGGTCAACAATGTGACAGCCGAGCAGGCGAAACTCGGCATCGAGGCCGGTGCGGTCGGAGCCACACAGAATCCGGCATATCTCTCCAAGGTATTTACAAAGTCAACAGATGCGCAGGTTGTGGATGAAATGCTTGCTGAAATTATCCGGACAGAAGCCGATGACAGTGAGGCGCTGGCCAGGCTGCAGAGCATGCAGGTGAACCGCATCGCCGAGATCTTCCTTCCGGTTTATAAGAAGAGCAACGGGCAGGAAGGGTTTGTGAGCATTCAGGCAGATCCGTTCAGGGAGAATACAGAGGATATTCTGCGTTATGCGCATATGCATCGTGAAAAATATCCGAATATCATCTGCAAGATTCCTGTTGTGAAGGAAGCTCTGCCGGCGCTGGAGCAGCTGATCCGGGAACATGTACCCGTTCTGGCTACAGAGGTTATGAGTCTGGATCAGGCACTTGTTTTCAATGATATCGTCGAGAAGGTCTATGCGGACGATCCGACGATCGCCCCGGTTTACATGGCACATATCGCGGGTATCTTTGATGAGGAGCTGCAGGCAAATGTAAAGGACGAGAACATTGATGTGAGCGCAGATGCTCTCTGGCAGGCAGGGATCTCTGTTGCCAAGAAGATCAAGAAGACCTTCGATGCAAAACAGTCAAAGATCAAGTTCATGGACGGCGGAGCCCGCGGACTGCATCACTTCACTGAGATGGTCGGTGTGGACGGCTATGTGACGATCAACTGGAAGGGAACCGCTGATGTGCTGCTGGAAGAGAACCCGGTTGTCATTGACCGGTTCTGTGCACCGGTTTCTCCGACTGTGATCGATGAACTGCTGGATAAGGTGCCGAACTTCAGAAAAGCTTATGTGCATAAGAGTCTGAAGGTAGAAGAATTTGAGTCCTTCCCGCCGGTTGTCCGCTTCCGGACCTCCTTTGAAAAGGGATGGAAAGCCGGACTGGAGTATATAAAGGAGTTCCGGGAAAGTCACAGATAAAAGATTTGGTTGTAACGGGATGTATCTGCCCGCTTTTACTGAGGAGGAAAAGAAAGTGAGAGAAGCTGTCATTGTATCCGCAGTCAGGACACCGGTAGGAAAGATGGGAGGAGGACTGGCACCTCTTGATCCGCATGAGCTTGGCGGAATGGTTGTCAGAGAAGCTGTCAGACGGGCAGGAGTTGCGCCGGAGAGTATCGATGACGTGATGCTCGGAAATGTGACCAATAAGCAGTACAGCAATACAGCCAGAGCGATTGCCCTGGAAGCGGGACTGCCGGTCGAGGTGCCGGCAATCACACTGGACCGGCAGTGCGGAAGTGCCTTAAACGCGCTTGCAAACGCGGCCATCATGATTCAGGCCGGCGTTCATGACACTGTAGTGGCCGGAGGCGTTGAGATGGACAGCAAACGTCCGTGGATCATGGCCCGGGTCGAGAAGGCTTACCAGATGCCTGCCCCGACATTTGTTCCGCCGATCTTTGCACCAGCCTCCTTCGGCGATGTGCATGTACTGCAGACAGCGGAAAACCTGGCCGAGCGTTATTCCCTTACCCGCGAAGAGTGTGACGCGTTTGCACTCGGTAGCCAGCAGAAGGCCGCAAAGGCATGGGACGAGGGCAAATTTGATGAGGAGATCCTTCCTGTTAGCGTAAAGACCAGGAAGGGTGAATATGAGGTAAGGAGAGACGAGACCATCCGCGAGACCAGTATGGAAGCACTGGCGAAGCTTCGCTGTGCGACCGGCAGACCCGGCGGGATCGTTACGGCCGGAAACAGCTCTCCCAACTGCGACGGCGCCTCTGCCATGGTGGTGATGGAAAAGGAAAAGGCGAAAGAGATGGGCCTTGAAAGCCTCGGAACCTTCCGCGGTTATGCGGCCGTCGGCGTGGATCCTGCCTATATGGGCCTTGGTCCGGCTTATGCGATCCCGAAGCTTCTGAAAAATGCCGGACTGACCATGGATGATATTGATCTGTTTGAGATCAATGAGGCGTTCGCAACGCAGTCACTCGCCTGTATCCGCGAGCTGAAGCTGAATACGGACAAACTGAATGTAAACGGCGGCGCCATCGCCCTGGGGCATCCCATGGGGGCAACCGGCGGGATTCTCACAGCCAAAATGGTCTATGAGCTGCGCAGAAGAAATGCCCGCTATGGCGTGATTGCGTTCTGCTGCGGCGGCGGTCAGGGTGTGGCAGTCCTGCTGGAGAACGAGAACAGATAAGAAACCGTTGGAGGAGATGACTATGGTTACATCGATCAGTGAGGTATATGACATCATCAAAAACGCGGAGCCAAAGAGAGTGGCGGTGGCGCAGGCGGCTGACGCCCATGTGCTTCAGGCCGTGTGCGGCGCCTATGCGGAAGGATATGCGCTTCCGATCCTGATCGGCGATCCGGATCGCATCAGGGAATGCGCCGAAAAAAACGATCTGGATATCTCCGCTTTCCGAATCGTGGAAGCAAAAGAAGAAGAGGAAGCGATCAGGGCCGTGGAACTGATCCATGCCGGTGAGGCAGACGTGGTCATGAAAGGCCTGATGCAGTCTGCTACTTTCCTGCGGGCTGTGCTGAAGAGAGAAACCGGCATCAGAAAACCCGGGGCAGTGGTTTCCGCCATTGCGGTCGTGGAACTCTTTACACTAAAGCGGCTTGCCTTTATCACAGATCTGGCGATCACACCGGAGCCGGATCTGGAAACGAAGAAGAAGATTCTGGAAAATGCTGTCAACATCGCGCATCGGTTCGGGATCGCCAGGCCGAAGGCAGCAGCTTTGTGTGCGGCTGAAACGGTTAACGAAAAAATGTCCTCTTCCAGGGATGCCAGGGACTTGCAGATCATGAACGAAAACGGTGAGATTGCCGGCTGCGTGGTGGCTGGGCCGATCTCCTTTGATCTGGCCATGTCTAAGGAATCCTGCGAGGAGAAAGGGTATCACCATGAAGTGGGCGGAAATGCTGATATTCTGCTTGCACCCGATATCAATGCAGGAAATATCATGTACAAGACGATGATGCTCTTTGCCGGTATGGATACGGGCGGCGTGATCGCCGGAACGACGGCGCCTGTGGTGTTTACCTCCCGGGCTGATTCACCCCGGACCAAGCAGAACACACTGGCTATGGCAGTCTATCTGGCCGGACAGAAGGAGTGAAAGATGAAAAATTTTCGGATCCTTGCGATCAACCCGGGCTCCACGTCCACCAAGGTGGCTCTGATGGAAGGCGACCGGGAACTGATGAATGTGAATGTCAGCCATGATGCTGCTGAGCTGGCAAAATTTGCGACTGTTCCGCAGCAGGTTCCTTACCGGCTGGAAACCATACAGACTATCCTCAGAGAAAAAGGCGTGAGCCTGGAAGGTGTGGACGCCTGTGTGGGACGGGGCGGAGGACTGATTGCTCTGGAGGGCGGTACTTATCTGGTGGATGACCTGATTTTGGACCATGCGACCCGCGGAGCCAACGGGATCCAGCATCCCGCACAGTTGGGGCCGCTGTTGGCCCATACCTTTGCCACCCAGTTGAATTGTCCTGCCTTTGTTGTCAATCCGCCGGATGTGGATGAGTATCAGGAGGTTGCGCGGTATACCGGGATCGCAGGGGTGTACCGGCAGAGCCATCTGCATTCGCTTAATCTGAAGGAGACGGCGATCCATCATGCCGCCCTGCAGGGAGAGAAGTATGAGGAGAAAAACTATATTGTATGTCATATCGGCGGAGGCATTTCGATATCTGCACATCACAGGGGACGGATGATCGACGGAAATGACATTGTGAGAGGAGAGGGGCCCATGGCACCGACCAGATGCGGTGAGATCGCCGTTGCGGATGTGGTGGACCTGTGCCGTAAAAACGGCTGCGATCAGACGATGGAACTGTTAACGAAAACAGGCGGCCTGACGAGTCATCTGGGTACCTCCAGCGCATTGGAGGTTAAGGAGCGGATCCGCCAGGGAGACCGCAGGGCGGCTGCCGTCTGGCAGGCCATGCTGTATCAGATCGCCAAGTACATCGGGTCCATGGCTGTGGTCCTGAAGGGAGAGGTCGACGCGATCCTGCTCGGCGGAGGCATGGCTCATGATCAGGAGCTTTGCGACTATATCCGGGAGAACTGCTCCTTCCTGGGAAAGGTTTTTGTGTATCCCGGGGAGCTGGAGCTGCAGGCGATGGCACAGGGAGCGATCCGGGTGCTTTCCGGACAGGAACAGGTAAAGAAGTATACAGGTCAGCCGGTCTGGAACCCGGACGGAGAAGAACAGTAAATATGTTTTCGGAATGTGTTGAGTAACATTGGAACATTGAAATGCTGCTGACGGCTGAGGCAAAGGCAGTGCATGCATGAAGCAGGAAATGAGGAGGATACAGGCGTGTTATTAGATAAAAAGCATGAAATGCAGCGGAAGCTGTTCCGCGAATTCGCCGAGACAGAGTTTACAAAAGAGCTTCAGGATAAACTTGATCAGACAGGAGAGTTCGACTGGGATATCTTCAGGAAGATGGCAAAATACGGGTTTCTTGGCGTTAAGATTCCGAAGGAGTATGGCGGAGCAGGCAGCGATTATCTGACCTATGCGCTGATGATCGAAGAATTTGCCCGTGTGGACGCAGTCCTTTCGATCTATGCCAATACAAGCAACTCACTTGGCGGAGGCCCTCTGATGCTGGCCGGAACCGAGGAGCAGAAACGGCGTTTTCTGCCGCCCTGCGCAAAGGGAGATGAGATCATCGTATTCGGCCTTACCGAGCCGGGCGCCGGCTCCGATGCGGGCGGAACTGTGACGAGTGCCGTGCAGGATGGTGACGATTTTATCCTGAACGGACGTAAGTGCTTCATTTCCGGAGCCCCTATGGCGGACTGGTGCGTGATCTTTGCGAAGACAGATCCCACACAGAAGGGGAGCAGAGGTATCTCCATGTTTATGCTGGATATGAAGCTCCCGGGAGTCTCACTCGGCAAACATGAACCGAAGATGGGCATTAACGGATATCCCACCTGTGATGTCGTGATGGAAGATGTCCGTGTGAATAAAGAATTCCTGCTTGGGCCGCTGCATAAAGGCTTCCAGTACGCCATGCGGACGCTGGACGGAGGAAGACTCGGAATGGCAGCGCAGGCAGTCGGAATTGCGCAGAGCGCTCTTGACGAATCCATTGCGTACGCTAAGGAGCGCAAGCAGTTTGGCCGCAGAATCGCCGATTTCCAGGCCATCAGCTTTATGATTGCCGAGATGGCAGCGGATGTGGAAGCAGCCCGTCAGCTGACATACCATGCGGCACAGTTGAAAGAAGAAGGAAAGGACGCGACCGTGGCCTGTTCCATCGCCAAGTATTTTGCGGCTGAGGCGGCCAACAGATGCGCGTACAAGGCTGTACAGATCCACGGCGGATACGGATACATCAGGGAGTACAAGGTGGAAAGGATCTACCGCGATGCCCGCATCTGTTCCATTTACGAGGGAACCAGCCAGATCCAGCAGCTGGTGATTTCCGGCAATCTGCTGAAAGCATGAAGGAGGTAGGACATGAAGATAATCGTGACTGTGAAACAGGTTCCGGATACCGCGGGCAAGGTGGCAGTAAATCCTGACGGAACATTAAACCGCGCATCCATGCAGGCGATCACCAACCCGGATGATATGAATGCCATAGAGGCTGCGCTTGCGCTGAAAGACGAGCTGGGCTGCAAGGTTGTTGCGATCACCATGGGACCGCCTCCCGCAGAAGGGATGCTGCGTGAGCTGATCGCCAGAGGTGTGGATGAAACAGTCCTGGTATCCGGCCGTGAGTTCGGCGGATCAGATACCTATGCGACATCACAGATCCTGGCGGCGGCCATCGACACCTATGGCATAGATGAAGATGACATCATCATGGCGGGCAGACAGGCCATTGACGGAGATACAGCTCAGGTGGGCCCGCAGATTGCGGAAAAACTGCATCTGCCTCAGGTCACCTACGCCGGAGAGATCAAAAAGGAAGGAAACACGCTGATCGTAAAGAGAATGCTCGAGGACGGCTACATGACTGTCAGAGTCAAGACCCCGTGTATGATCACGTGCATCAAGGAACTGAATGAGCCGCGCTATATGAGCGTTCTTGGCATAGAGGAGTGCTTCGACAAGCCGGTCAAAGTGCTGGATTACCAGGCATTGAAGGATCATCCGCTGATCGATCCTGCGACGATCGGTCTGAAGGGTTCACCGACGAATATTCTGACATCCTTCACACCCCCGTTAAAGGGTGCCGGCATGATGCTGGAAGGAGATGGACAGGAGACAACCGACAGGCTGGCCGGTATACTGGCCGGTGCCCATATCATTTGAACAGGAAAGCAGATCGGACGATAAGCGTCCGGCCTGCTGCTGATCTGAAAAGGAGAATAGAAAATGGCTTATAACAGTGCTGATATAGGTGCTTTTAAGAATGTCTGGGTTTTCTGTGAACAGCGCCAGGGAACCATGATGCCGACGACCTTTGAACTGATCTCTGAAGGCCGCAGACTGGCAGATGAGCTTGGCGTACAGCTGTGCGGGATCCTTCTGGGAGACCAGGTGGATGATATCGCACCGCAGCTTGGCGGTTACGGCGCAGACAAGGTTTATATCTACAACAGTCCTCTGCTGAGGGACTATACGACAGACGGATACACCAAAGTGATCGCGGATGCGGTGGAAAGCCTGAAGCCGGAGATCCTGCTGTTCGGTGCCTCCAACATCGGTCGCGACCTGGCACCGCGGTGCGCCGCCAGGCTGCATACAGGCCTGTGCGCTGACTGCACACACCTGGACATCGATGTCGCAAACTATCAGGAATTCCTGCGAAGCGCGTCCACACTGACGCCGGACAGGATCGAAAAAACCTCTTCTGTAAGAGTCAACGGAGAAATGCATGCGGTCGATCGGGACCTGAAAATGACCCGTCCCGCTTTCGGCGGACACCTGATGGCCTCCATTATCTGCCCGAGGTTCCGCCCGGCCATGGCAACAGTCAGACCCGGCGTCCTCAAGAAGAGACCCTACCAGGAAGAAGGCGAGAAGGCCTGTGTACTGGAACATCCGGATTTTACACTTTCTGCGTCTGATATCAGGACAGAAGTGGTTGAAACGGTAAAAGCGGCGAAGAAGATGGTCGATCTGATCGGCGCGGACTTTATCGTCTCAGTAGGCCGGGGCATCGCGAAGGATGTAGAGAAAGGGCTTGCACTGGCCCAGGAACTGGCTGATGTGCTGGGCGGTGTCGTCGGTTCCTCCCGTGCCTGTGTGGATGCAGGCTGGATCAGTGCAGACCACCAGGTCGGCCAGACCGGCAAAACGGTACGTCCGAAAGTGTATGTGGCGCTCGGTATTTCCGGAGCGATCCAGCATAAGGCAGGCATGCAGGACAGTGAATGCATCATTGCCGTTAACAAGAATGAAAATGCCCCGATCTTTGAGATTGCGGACTACGGGATCACCGGTGATCTGTTTAAGGTGGTGCCCGAACTGATCACATCCATCAAAGCACAGAAAGCTTCCTGATGTGTGATGATCAGTGACGATCCTGAAAAGACTTGAACATGCAAAAATGTAAGGAGTGGATTCATGGCTAGATTTGTTTCTGCAAAGGAAGCGGCGGCTCTGATCCCGGACCATGCCCATGTCGGAGTTGCCGGCATGGGTCTTTCAGGTTGGCCGGAGGAGATCGGTTGTGCCGTGCGGGATCATTACAAGGAAACGGGACATCCCTGTGATCTGTTTCTGCACCAGGGGAGTGCAATGGGAGATCACGGATATGGAAACAGCTTTATCGGATGGGAAAAGTGCCGTCGCGGCACGGAGGATCCCAAACCCTCCGGCGTGCGCGGAACGTCCCGTCTGGGTGAGGCCGGCGAGGGTCTCATCACCCGCTGGAACGGCGCGCATGTCATGAGTGCCGATGCATTGAACGAGCTGGCCGCGCAGGGAAAAATCACAGGAAACTGTCTGCCGCAGGGGGTAGCGGTCAACCTGTGGCGTGAGATTGCTGCCGGCAGACCCGGGCTGATGACCAGAGTTGGACTCGGAACTTTCATCGATCCTCGTGTGGAAGGCGGACGGATGAACCGGGAAACAAAGGAGGATGTGGCCGAACTTGTCAGCGCAGGCGGGGAAGAGTATCTTTTTTACAGAAGCTTTCCGGTGGATGTCGCGCTGCTTCGGGGAACTGTCGCGGATGAAAACGGTAATATTTCCTTTATGAATGAGGGGATCATGAATGAAGGGCTTGCGGTGGCACAGGCAGCACATAACTGCGGCGGAATTGTGATCGTGCAGGTACAGTATCTGGCAAAAGCCCAGACCCTCAATCCCAAGGAGGTAAAGATACCGGGTATCCTGGTCGACTATGTGGTCGTGGCGCAGGATCCGATCAATCACTGGCAGACAGAGGGTGTGTATTTTGATCCGTCTTTCTCCGGCCAGATCAAACGGCCTGTCAGTTCCATACCGCCCATGCCGCTGGACGAGCGCAAGGTCATCGCCAGGAGATGCGCCATGGAGGTCGCACGGGGTGATGTACTTAATCTTGGCGTCGGCATCAGCTCAGGGGTGGGAAATATCCTCGCGGAGGAAGGCTGCCTGGACATGGTGACCATGTGCAGCGAATCCGGTATGATCGGGGGCGTACCCTGCCCGCTGCCCAATTTCGGCAGCAGTTATAATCCCGAATGCATCATGGAACATAATGCGGCCTTTGATCTCATAGACGGCGGCGGTCTGGACATGACCTGTCTGGGACTGGGAGAGTGCGACAAGGAAGGCAATATCAATGTCTCAAAGTTCGGCTCCCGTCTAATCGGGCCCGGAGGTTTTATCGATATTACCAGTGCCACGCCAAAGGTTGTTTTCTGCGGCACATTCATGGGCAGACAAAAGACACGGATCGAGAACGGAAAGCTGGAGATCCTGCAGGAAGGTTCCGTATGCAAGTTTGTGGACAAAGTTCAGCAGATCACCTTTGCCGGGAAATATGCCCGGAAAGATCAGCGCATCCTGTATGTGACTGAGCGCTGTGTAATGGAACTGATCGACGGGATCATGACGATCACAGAGATCGCGCCGGGCATGAGGCTGCAGGAAGATATCCTGGATCATATGGAATTTTGCCCCGCTGTTGCGGCAGATCTGAAAGAGATGGATGACGGGATCTTCCGTGAACACTGGGGAGGGTTAAAAACCATTCTGGAATGAGCGTTCCCCTGATGAAACGGCGGTTAATAACCTGAGGACAAGCGAGTCTTGACCTGCATGCAACAAAAATATAAAAAAGGCGGACAGAAAAATGAAAAGTCAGATGAGAATTCGGCAGGCGTTTTTTGGGGTGGCAGTGCTGCTCTGTGTCGGAATGGTGTATGCCTGGAGTGTGCTTTCGGGACCTATTGCCGCAGAATATCCGGGCTGGTCAAAAGCCCAGCTGTCTTTGACTTTCACGATCGTGATGATCATGTTCTGCATCGGCTGTCTGGTGGGAGGATTTCTGAACAGAAAGCTCAGTTCCGGAGTCTTTCTGTGGATTTCGTCAGTCCTGTTTCTGACAGGCTTCATCATTACGTCCCGGATGCACTCAAGAGTCATGCTGTATCTGGGATTTGGCGTGATCTGCGGGTTTGCGTCAGGGCTGGCATATAATGCCGTCATGGGCACGGTGGGGAAATGGTTTCCTGACTGCCAGGGGCTGATCTCCGGCATATTGCTGATGGGATTCGGACTCAGCAGTTTTATTGTCGGCAAACTCTATCAGGCTTTCACCCCCGAGACGACGGGCGCCTGGAGAAATAGTTTCCTGATCATCGGGATCATCATTGCTGCTGTCCTGGCGGTCTGCGGATTTGTGATCCGGCCGCCCAGAGATGAAGAGAAGGAAGCCTTTCTCCGGGGAAATGGAAACGCTTCACAGAAGCAGGCCGGGAAGGCGGGAAAAACAGGCGGGGCCGTCAATCCTGTGGCAATGGAAACGGAAACATCTGTCATGCTGCGCCGGCCCGGGTTCTGGCTGTATTTTTTATGGGCGATCCTCGTCAGCGCCGCCGGTCTTGCGCTGGTTTCCCAGGCAGGCGGTATAGCCCGTGAGGTAGGGGATACGGTCAGCGCGGGAACGATCGCAACCGTGGTAGGTCTGATCTCCATTTTTAACGGGATCGGGAGAGTGATTTTCGGAAGTCTCTATGACAAGGCCGGAAGAAGCTTTGTCATGCAGGCGGTCAATGTACTGTTTATTGTGACGGCAGCTATTATATTTGCCGCCTTGAAGGGACATTCCTTCGCGCTGCTTATCGCCGGCTTTGTTCTGGGCGGTATCAGTTACGGAGGTGTGACGCCGACCAACTCGGCTTTCATCAGCAGCTATTACGGCATGCTGCACTATCCGATGAATTTTGCAGTGATCAACACAAACCTGATCCTGGCTTCCTTCGGAAGTACGATCGCCGGCGCCCTGTACGACAGCTCCCAGTCCTATATGAGCACCTGCCTGATGATGTGCCTGCTGGCTGCTGTCGGAATTCTTGCCTCGCTGGGTATCAATGCCGCTGACCGCCATCTTGCGGAACAGATCAGGAATAACCGGCTGTAAACACAGATTCGAACACGGGTCTGGCGGAAGGAATAAAGAGATGGACTATTATACAAGTGAAAGAATCGGACGTACATTCATCCTGAAACTGGTGCAGGGAGACTGCATCAGGGAATCCATCGAGAAACTTGTGGAAAAAGAACAGATCAGAAACGCTGTGATCGTCAGTGGTATCGCAACCCTGGACCGGAGCAGAATGCACATGATCTCCACAACGGATCATCCCATGGATGTCAGCATCGTGGGACAGATGGATACGCCGCTGGAGGTTGCTTCCATCGATGGACTGATCGTGGACGGTATGGTGCATATCCACATGGTGACAGCAGATAAGGACCGTGCCTATGGCGGACATGTGCTGGAAAGATGCCGTATCCTGTATCTGGGAGAGATCGTCATTCAGGAGCTGCTGGGGCTGGATATTGTCCGAAGAGAAGTCGAACCGGGGATTTTCCATATCAGCGAGCGATGACCGGCGAGATTTGCATTCTGAGAACAGATATGATATAATGTATCGAATTTTCAGGGTTTAATGCTTTTTTCGCCCGGGGGGATAGATGATGAAAAGAAAACACCTTGCTTTGGTTTTAGGCATAGTGGTTATGGGTACGTCCATTGTGACGCCCTGTATCGCTGCTGAACCGGATGAAATCGTTCAGGCACAGGAAACTGAGGTGAGCGAACCACAGGCAGCGGAAGTTCCGGAACAGACAGAACCGGAGACACCTGCACAGGAAGCTGCGGAGGAGACTCCCGCGCCGGCAGCAGAGGAGATTTTTGAGGATTCCGCCGCGGAGATCGTGGAAGAATCCGCTGACGAACTTGAGATGGATGAAGCGGCCAGAGCGCAGGCGGAAGCGGGTGCTGCGTCCGATCAGGGACAGGGGGGAAGCACGACAAAAGCGCTTGAGATGCACGGCAACACGGTCGATGCTGACGGACTGATCGAGGATGACGGAACCGTAGTAAGCAATTCGATCGAGGGTGAGCCGGAGATGCCGCTGGAAGAGCTTTGGGATGACCAGATGCATAACCGCATGTTCCCGGGCTTTGAGGTGGATCCCACCAAATATCCGCCTGCCAATATCACGGTCAATACCGTAACGGTTTACCGTTTCCTTACAAAGCAGATGAAGCTGAACCATGCGGCAGCATGCGGTGTTCTGGCGAATATTCAGCTGGAGTCCAACTTCAGACCGCTGGCACTGGGTGATTCCGGTACCAGCTATGGCATCTGCCAGTGGCACAACGGACGTTTTTCAAGCCTTATGAGCTTCTGCAAATCCCGCGGCCTGGACTACAACACGCTGAAAGGCCAGCTGGCATATCTCGAATGGGATCTGACACACGGATACAAGGGCGTTTACACCCTGCTTCTGAAAATGCAGGATACGGAGGAAGGCGCCTATGAAGCAGGATACCTTTTCTGTTACCATTTCGAGATCCCGGATCAGGTGGCGGCGCGGTCGATCCGCAGAGGCAACCTTGCCAGGGATGAGTACTTCGAGAAGGACTTCGACCAGCTTGAGTGGGAACTGAGACATTCCACACTGATCTTCGGAGAGGACCAGCTGGAGACACTGGATGCACTTGAGCAGGTGGATGAGGATGAGCAGCAGCCGCTTGTCGCGATCAGCGCTGGGGAAGGCTGGGAAGATGAAGCCCAGGACGTTGCAGGTGTTGAGGAATCGGAGGCGGCACTTCCTGAGTGGCAGAGTGCCCTTGGAGAACTGAGCATGCTGCTGTGATTACGGCAGGGCAGGCCGAAAATGATGATAAAGGTGTTGTCGCAGAGTGCGATGGCACCTTTTGTTTTTTATAGGGTGCTTTTCGTGAGTATTGGTTGGATTCCCAAATGGCATGCTCATGGGTTCAATACCGCGTAACCACGAACAGGGGCTGCCATGTTCTAAGGCATTTCAGGCTCCTGCGCTCAGGCACCAGTCGTACCGTGCCGGAAACCTTTATGGTTTCCGTCCCGACTCCTGCTCGCTCAGGCGTTGAGCGCCCTCGCTCGGCCTTTCGCTCCGTATCCTGATCTGCCAAGAACCTGGGCAGACTGTTCTATAGGATTACGCCTGGTATTGAACCCATATCGCATGCATGGGAACAGCGACCGGAAACTCGCGAGGACAGGCAGCAGTAGGGGCGTGTGAACTCGTAAGAAAATGCGCAGTAACCGAAGAGCAAGACAGCGATTTTACGAAGACGAGGGGGCTGTTGCTTCTCAGGGAACAGGCAGAATAATCTTATATGTACGCAAAGAGTTGCTGCAGGGGGACGGGCGCGTGTTTCCTTGTAGGGTCAGTGTCGCCCCGATATGTAAATTGCGTGGCGGTGCGCTCCACGCAGGTGTAGCTGTCTTCCGTCTGAGAAAGCGTGGCGGCGCCTCCGGGAGTTCGCGCGTAAGATAATGTTCTGCTGACCCGTGAGGAAATCACCGGCCCGGCCCCTGATGCTGACAGTCTCGATATACATGTAAGATTTTTCTGCCGTCCGGGAATCCAACCAAAACTCACGAAACCCCTTCTTTAAATGACAAAAGGGATTACCAAAAGCGGTAACCCCTTTTTGTGCAGATCAAAGCGCGAAGTGTTATAATTCTCCCTGGTGCGTGGCAAACAGATACTCGTCGATATTGTTGGCGACCCTGTCGAACACAAGGGATTTTGGATCGTTCGCCAGTACGCCTTCTCTTACCTTTGTGTACTGGATCGGCATGAACTGGCTGAGGAGGTTGAGCGGGACACCGCCTTTGAAGTTTTCAAAGAGCCGGTTGATCGCGGCCATGACCTGCGGCTGCGGCAGATAGTAGCGGCAGCGGTCGGAGAAGGAGAATTTGCGTTTGAGGGCAATCTCTTCCTCGGTTCCGTGATAATGTTTCCGGTAATATTTCGGGTCCGCGACCATGGCTTCATCCAGGATCTCCATAAAATGACTCTGCCTGTCGGGATGAGCGGCGAACTGTTCCTTTTCAGCGTATGCAAGGGCAAAGAGGCCCTCGCGAAGCGCGAGAGTCAGCGCGGGACCGACCTTCAGGATGCCGACGCCATCTTCGACGAGTTCGCGGAGTTTGTATTTCGTCTGATAATCCGTGGAATGCCCTTCAAACATCAGAGCCGGATAGTCCTTGATGGCTGCCATCAGTCCGGCAGCCTTTTCGCGGACATACTCGGTGCAGCCGGCATCTTTTTCCTCTACGCCGGGCTGGACCACGACACCGATCACGTGCTTCCAGGCTTCTTCAAGACCATGTGAGGCAAAAGCGCTCTCAAATGCGCCAACAGTAGCCCTGAAATCATCCACTTTTGTGACCTGCACGCCAGTATCCACAGCGTCCTGGGAACCGCCCGGAATCGGAACTTCGCTTCCGACAATATAGGCAGGGTGGATGGCATCCGGATCTGCTTTCAGCAATTCGGCATAAGCCTGCTCCGCTACGACTGCAAGTTCGGCACCGCGGCGGGAGATGGTCTCATCGCTCAGACGTACATCGGGATCATCGCTGGCGACCTTCATGCTTGTATCAATATGAATCTTGGTAAAACCGGCCATCACATACTGGCGGATCAGTTCGGCAGCTT
>JAGCAV010000556.1 GCA_017652545.1 Lachnospiraceae bacterium | reverse complement strand
GGAGGTTTTATGAAATACGTATGTCAGATCTGCGGTTATGTTTACGATGAGGAAAAGGAAGGAAGACCCTTTCAGGATCTGGAGAAATGTCCGTTATGCCAGCAGCCGGCATCAAACCTTAAGCCGGTGAATGAGGAGAACATCTCCGGAGATCAGGCAGAAACGACACAGTCCGCAGCAGAAGTGGATGAAACGAAACAGGCGGCAGCAGATCCGGAAAACATGAAAGTACAGGCGGCCCCCGCCTATGATCCGGAACTTGTGAGGCACGATCCCACTGCACGATATATGGAAGAGATCCATGAGATGGCCGTAAAGGGAGAGTCCCTTCACGCAGCCATGGGAACACTGCTCCCGCTCCCCAGGTGGGAAGACATTCTTCTTCTGGGGGCTCAGCTTGATCCCACGCCGCTGGATGACGACGCCCCTGTATCAACGAGAACGGTCATCGGGAAGAAAGCCAAAAAGCCGATGGTCCTTGAAACGCCGGTCTATGTTTCCCATATGTCCTTCGGAGCCCTGTCGAAGGAGGCCAAGACCGCGCTTTCAAAAGGCTCCGCCATGGCTATGACTGCCATGTGCAGCGGAGAGGGCGGTATTCTGCCGGAAGAGAAGGCAGCAGCCTACAGGTATATCTTTGAATATATTCCGAATAAGTACAGCGTGACGGATGAGAACCTGAAATCCTCCGATGCCATTGAGATCAAGATCGGGCAGGGCACAAAACCCGGCATGGGCGGACATCTCCCGGGCAGCAAGGTGACGCCGGAGATCGCCGCGATCCGCGGGAAAAAGGTCGGTGAGGATATTCAAAGTCCCAGCAGATTCCCGGAGATCAGTTCAAAGGATGACCTGAAGGCGATGGTGACCATGCTGCGGGAGCGCTCGGAAGGACGGCCGGTCGGCATCAAGATCTCTGCGGGGAATATTGAGCAGGATCTGGCCTGCTGCGTATATGCCGAACCTGATTTTATCACGATCGACGGCCGGGGCGGGGCGACGGGATCATCCCCCCTGTTCCTGAGAGATGCCTCTTCCGTGCCCACCATTTACGCGCTGGCCAGAGCCAGGAAATACCTGGACGCTGCCGGGTCAGATATAGACCTGGTCATCACCGGCGGCCTGAGGATCTCATCCGATATTGCCAAGGCGCTGGCCATGGGCGCAGATGCGGTAGCCGTCGCAAGTGCGGCGCTGATCGCAGCCGGATGCCAGCAGTACCGGATCTGCGGCTCGGGCTACTGTCCTGTCGGGATCGCCACCCAGAATCCGGAACTTCGGAAAAGGCTGAATATAGACGCAGCGGCCGCCAGGGTGGGCAATTATCTGATCCTGACGACGCAGGAACTGAAAACATTTGCGCGTATATCCGGGGTGTCAGACATCCACGCTCTTACGAACGCAAATCTGGTCACAACGGATGAGAGCATAGCGAAGTACACCGGAATCCGCCATGCGGGCGAGGCTGCAGGGAAATGAAAGATCTTCAGAGAAACCGGACAGGGAGAGCCATTCTGCTGAACATGCTGATCGCGGCGGTCAGCCTGTTCGTCAACGGTTTCGGCGTATACCTGACCATCCAGGCAAATATCGGGGCAGGCCCCTGGGATGTGCTGAATATCGGCATATCCAAAAGCCTCGGCATACTGTATGGAAGCGCTTCCATAGCCGTTTCATTCTCCATTCTGCTGATCGATATCCTGCTCAGGGAACCCATCGGAATTGCGATGTTCATAGATGCCGTGGTCGTGGGCAAGGCTGTTGACTTTTTCAATCACCTCCAGCTGGTGCCTGCCTGCAGATCCCTGTGGACAGGCATCCCGGTGATGGTCGCGGGCCTTTTTATCCTGGCTTATACGCAGTTTGCCTACATGATGGCTTCCCTGGGATGCGGTCCCCGCGACACGCTGCTGGTCGGCCTTGCGAAACGGATGAAGAAGATTCCCATCGGTGCGGTCAGCATCGGACTGCTGAGCACGGCCACCCTGATCGGATGGCTGCTGGGGGGACCGGTCGGTGTCGGGACCATCATCTGCGCGTTTGGGATCGGCCCTGTCATGCAGCTGGCTTTCGCGACCGTCCGCTTTGACGCGACGCGCGTACAGCACCAGCGGCTGCAGGATTCGGCACGGGTCTTTTTCCGTGACAGGTCCCATCCGATGAGAACAGATAAGAAGGGGATGCTGCTGTGAAGCATATACATGTGGTCTGTGCGGTGATCTTCCAAAACGGCCGGGTCTTTGCAACCCAGCGCGGTTACGGGGCGTACAAGGACGGCTGGGAATTCCCGGGCGGAAAGGTCGAACCCGGAGAGACGCCGGAAGAAGCTCTCGTACGGGAGATTAAAGAGGAACTGAATACAAAGATAGAGGTTGTCCGTCATATGGATACCGTCGAGAGTGACTACCCGGCCTTCCATATGACAATGGATTGTTACCTTTGCAGGATGATTGACGGCCATCTGGAACTAAGGGAGCACGAAGCTGCCAGGTGGTTAACAAAAGAGACCCTGTTCAGCGTTGACTGGCTTCCGGCGGACCTGAAGTTCGTCCGGGAGAAAGTGGTCGGGCTGTGGGAATGAAGAAGGTAATCGTTCATTCATGAAAGTAATATTCTGTGATGTTGACGGCGTATTGAATAATGCCCGGACGGGGGAACGGTCCCCGGGCGGCTATGTCGGTGTGTCGGACGGGCTGATACGAAGACTTCGAAAGATCGTCCACGAGACCGGAGCCAGGATCGTGCTGAGCAGTGACTGGCGGCTGATCAGGGATGATCCTGTGCGCAGCAGGGATTATATTTATCTTGTCAGAAGGCTGCGCTTCATCGGTCAGCTTGTGATCGCAGATTTTACGGATGACATAAGCTGGAACATGCGCGGTCGTGAGATCCGGAAATACCTGGACGATCACCCCCAGATCACGGGGTATGTTGTCCTTGACGACCTTCCGTTCCGTGACTTTGGCAGCTGCGGCCTGCTGGATCACCTGGTGCTGACGGATCACAGGAAAGGGCTTACGGAGGAGGATGTGCGAAGGGCTGTGCAGAT
>JAGCAV010000555.1 GCA_017652545.1 Lachnospiraceae bacterium | reverse complement strand
CATCCGGTGCCGGATCTCAAACTGAAAATACTGACCGGCGCCCTGCAGGAAGGGCATCGGGATAAGGTCCTGCAAATGGCGCGGCTGGGTTCGGCTTTCGTCTGCTCCGGCGAGTCAATCACCGCAGAAGAAGCCGGAAGACTGTACGGCAATCATTTTTCAGGCAGTGTTTCAAGAATGGACAGCTTTTCAGCCTGCCCGTTTTCTCATTTTCTTCAATATGGTCTTTGCCTGAAAGAAAGGGAAATGTTTGCTGTCAGAGCAGCGGATACCGGACTTCTTTTTCATGACGCGCTGGACCGTTTCGGAGAAGCCATGTCGCATGACGGGCCTTATGACTGGCGGACGGTTTCAGACAGCCAGGCATCTGCCCTGGTACACGATTGTGTGGAACTGTCCGCCCAGGTTCTGTTTCAGGGCCTGTTCTCAGATACGGCACGCAATCGTTATGCTGCTGCCCGTGTCGAGGATATGCTGCAGACGATGATCTGGGGTATGCTCCGTCAGGTCAGATCGGGAGAGATGACGCCTGCCTTTTTTGAAACGGTTTTCAATGAGGACAATGTGACCGGAAAGATCGACCGGATCGATGTCTGTGAGCGGGACGGTCAGGTCTATACAGCGGTCATTGACTATAAATCCGGAACGGCGTCATTCGATCTGGGACACATCTATGACGGACGTTCTCTCCAGCTCCCCGTATATCTGGGAAAAGCGCAGCAGTTTCTTCATAAAAGGTTTCCGGGTAAAAACATCGTACCTGCCGGTATCTTCTACGATCATATCATTCAGCCGGTGGTCAGACTCGGAGCGGACGAACAGCCTGATCAGGAGGATCTGGAAAGAAGGATGCTCAAACAGATGCAGCTGGACGGCATTCTGAATATGGAACCGGATGCCCAGCGGACATTTGCCGAGGATGAAGATGTGAGAGGCCTGATCGTTCCGGTCCCGAAGTATAATAAGGACGGATCGCTGAGCAGGAATTCGCCGCCTGCCGCCACCGAAAGACAGCTTTACGGGATCGTTTCATTTGCAGAAAAGAAAATGGAAGAACAGCGTCTGCAGATCTATGAGGGCGTGATCCGGGCCAGGCCCTACCTGGACGGCAAAAAGATGACCTGTGACTACTGTCCTTTCAGAAGCGTCTGCTCTTTTGACCTGCGCCTTCCAGGTGCGGCATGCCGCTTCAGGACAGGACTTGACAGCATGACGATCCTTCAGATGATGGGAGAGGAAGATGAGAGTGGAGAGTGAAGAGTGGAGAGTGAAGAGTTTGAATGTGGACAGTTAAGAGTTGAGAGTTGTGAGTTGTGAGCTGAGAGCGGAACCGGGGTTTGGTATGAGCAGAGAGTGGACAGATGAACAGATGATGGTGCTTGCAGAGCGGGATAACAACCTGCTTGTTTCAGCTGCTGCCGGCTCGGGAAAGACCGCTGTTATGGTCGAGCGGATCATCAGGCTGATCACGGAAGGAGAGAATCCTCCGGATATCGACAGATTTCTGGTCGTGACGTTTACGCGGGCAGCAGCCGCGTCCATGAGGGAGCGGATTGCGGATGCGCTCCGGAAAGCGCTTGATCAGGATCCGGGCAATATCCATATTCAGAAACAGACGGCATTGGTGCATCAGGCTCAGATCACCACGATCCACAGCTTCTGTCAGGAAGTCGTCAGATCCCACTTTTTCAATCTTGACATCGATCCCGGATTCAGGGTCGGTGATGAGGGGGAGATGCTGCTGCTGAAAGAAGAGGTCATGGACGAACTGATGGAGGAAGCCCATGACCTTGCCGAGGGTGATCCGCGGATCCGTGCCTTTTTCGAATACTTCACCCGGAAAACACTTGACAGCCAGGCAGCTCAGCAGATCATGAGGATCTATGATTATTCATGTGCATATCCATGGCCGGATGATTTCAGGGCTTCTCTCACTGAGGCGTACAGGGCTGATGATATTCGCGGACTGGAGGACTCGGCATGGAT
>JAGCAV010000554.1 GCA_017652545.1 Lachnospiraceae bacterium | reverse complement strand
GGAGACTTACAGCTTCACCAATTCCGTTGTGGGCGGCGCCATCCCGAAGGAATACATCCCGGCTGTGGATGCAGGTATCCAGGATGCCATGAAAGCAGGTATTCTTTTCGGATATCCTGTCGTCGGCGTAGCCGCGGATTGTTATGACGGTTCCTACCATGAGGTGGACTCTTCAGAGCTGGCGTTCCATGTGGCCGGTTCCATGGCCTTCAAGGAGGCGATGAAAAAGGGTGAAGCGGTGCTGCTTGAGCCGATCATGAAGGTCGAGGTCACTATGCCCGAAGAGTACATGGGCGATGTCATCGGCGATATCAATTCACGCCGCGGCCGTATTGACGGAATGGATGATGTGGGAGGCGGAAAGATCGTTACCGGCCTTGTGCCGCTGGCGGAAATGTTCGGTTATTCCACAGATCTGCGTTCGAAAACGCAGGGACGCGGGAACTACTCAATGTTCTTTGAACGTTACGAACAGGTCCCGAAAAACATACAGGAAAAGCTCCTGAGCGAGCGTTCCAGATAAAAAAAACAAAATCATAAATTACTTGCCAAACATGGGCTTTTGAAATATAATGGTTGACAGCCTATGTTCGCGCAACCAAAGGCCGTATACCGGCACATGATCAAGGAGGAAATGCTAAAATGGCAAAACAGAAATTCGAAAGAACCAAACCGCATTGTAACATCGGTACCATCGGCCACGTTGACCATGGTAAAACGACTCTGACAGCAGCTATCACCAAGACTCTGCACAACAGAAACAACACCGGCGAAGCAGTCGCATTCGATATGATCGACAAAGCTCCCGAAGAGAGAGAGCGTGGTATCACAATTTCTACTGCTCACGTTGAGTATGAGACCGACAAGAGACATTATGCTCACGTTGACTGCCCGGGTCATGCTGACTATGTTAAGAACATGATCACCGGTGCTGCCCAGATGGACGGTGCTATCCTTGTTGTTGCTGCTACCGACGGTGTTATGGCTCAGACAAAGGAGCATATCCTTCTGTCCCGTCAGGTCGGTGTTCCCTACATCGTTGTTTTCATGAACAAGTGCGACATGGTCGACGATGAAGAGCTTCTTGAGCTGGTCGATATGGAGATCCGTGACCTCCTGAACGAGTATGAGTTCCCGGGAGATGACACCCCGATTATCCAGGGCAGCGCTCTTCTGGCTCTGCAGGATGAGGATTCCTCAGGCCCGTGGTGCGACAAGATCATGGAGCTGATGGATGCTGTTGACACCTGGATCCCGGATCCGCAGCGTGCTACCGATCTTCCGTTCCTGATGCCCGTCGAGGACGTGTTCACAATTACCGGTCGTGGTACCGTTGCTACCGGCCGTGTGGAGCGTGGTACTCTGCATCTGAACGAGGAAGTTGAAATCGTTGGTATCAAGGAAGAGACTCAGAAGACGGTTGTTACCGGTATCGAGATGTTCCGTAAGCTCCTTGACGAGGCCCAGGCTGGTGACAACATCGGTGCTCTGCTTCGTGGTGTCAAGAGAGAAGAGATCCAGCGTGGCCAGGTTCTTGTTAAACCCGGCAGCGTAAAGTGCCACATCAAGTTCAAAGCTCAGGTCTACGTCCTGACAAAAGACGAGGGTGGCCGTCATACCCCGTTCTTCAACAACTATCGTCCGCAGTTCTATTTCAGAACCACTGACGTTACCGGTCTGATCAGCCTTCCGGAAGGCACCGAGATGTGCATGCCTGGTGATAACGTTGTTATGACCATCGAGCTGATCCACCCGATCGCTATGGAACAGGGTCTTACCTTCGCTATCCGTGAAGGCGGACGTACCGTAGGTTCAGGCCGTGTTATCGAAATCATTGACTGATCAGGTTTCGGTTATCACAAAACAGTAAAGATATACCCCGGAAAGCCGCAAGGCTTGCCGGGGTTTTCTGATTCAGTGCGGATGTTTACAGAAAAATGAATAGTAAAAAGAACTTGTTCTGGAGTAACTGTTCATACATCGATTATTACATCGTGATGACGTTTTGATAACGTAAGTCATTCTTGATATCCCAGCGGGTTTTGTTTTCTTGAAACAGATCATTCCACCAGCACCGCTTCCATCAGCACCGGATTATGGTCGGCTGCGGTAAAGCCCATATCCAGCGTCCGGAGGCTGTCGATCTTTATGTTATCTGAAACAATAAACCCATCTATCACATAGTACTGGAAGTGTTCAAGGTCCGCATCCTTGTATGGCTTGTCCAAAGACCTGCAGGTGGGTATTTCCGCATCCATGCAGAACTGCCAGCCGGTCCCGAAATCCTCATCCTGAATGATGCCCGGCGCCCACATGCCTTCCTGGAGCGGGTAACGGCTGATATCTATATCGTCGAAGGTCTGGTTAAAATCACCTCCCGCGATCACATAATTGCCGGCGTCGGCTTCCGCCTGAAGAACCTCACGAAGCATCTTTGTCTGTGCCACTTTGCCTTCCCCGTCATCATAGGCTTCCAGATGCAGGTTGATCAGCACCAGCTCCTTTTCAGAGTTTTCAAGCGGGATCCGGTGAACAGCCAGGCATCGTTTCAGATTTGCCATCCGGATGGGCCATTTGAAAGGAATGGGAAGACTCTGTCTCTCTGCCTGTGACACCGGGTAAGCGGAAAAGGTGACCAGCCCGCTGTCCACCTTTCCGATCGGCGGGATCGGGTAGGGCAGGAATGCGACCTTGAAATTGTTCGCAAATGTATGGACCATGTCCGGCAGGCCTTCTGCCAGATATGTCATTTCGTTTATGTGATGGGACCGCGCGCTGTTTATATCGCACTCCTGCAGCAGGATCAGATCGGCATCCTGCGCCTGTATGTCTGCAAGCAGGCCGGACATATTTTCCTGCACCCGCCCCTTGTTTGCGGTATTTACCATCTTGCCGCCATCCATAAAGAAGTCCGCATTGTCTCCGAGCGCGCCGTAACCGATATTCCAGGCAAGTACGCGCAGGGAATCCCCTGCCTTGAGCGATCCGGCTGCAGTCCCGTTCAGCGTCAGTTCTGTTTTCGCCTCCGGTTTATACTCCGTCAATGACAAAAATGCAAGGAGACCACCAAAAGCCACAATGACGAACAACAGAATTCCACACAGGATTTTCAGTATTTTTTTCATAATGTATCCCCCAGGATTCATGCTATTGTTTTCTCCATAATCCATGATACTATTATCACAGAAAAAAATAAAGAACAGACACTATGTGCCGCAGAAAAGAAATGAGGAATAAGACATGCTGCTGATTCAGGGAGGACTGATCAAGACAATTACGCAGGGAGATATCCGTGACGGACAGGTTCTGATCGACGACGGAAAGATCGTCTCGATCGGGCAGAAGGCGAACGCGCCGGCCGGCTGTGAGGTGTTTGATGCCACTGGTATGCTCATCACCCCGGGACTGATCGATGCGCATACGCATATCGGGCTGCATGAGGAGGCGGTCCGCTGGGAAGGCGCGGACTACAACGAGATGTCCGGACCGGTTACCCCTCAGATGCGCGGGATAGACGGGTTAAATCCGATGGATGAAGGTCTGGCACTTGCCCTTTCGGGAGGGGTCACCAGTGCGGTCACCGGCCCCGGTTCCGCGAATGTGATCGGGGGAACTTTTCTGGCCGTCAAGCTTTACGGCAACTGTGTGGATGAGATGGTGCTGCGGGATCCCGTTGCCATGAAAGCTGCCATGGGTGAAAACCCGAAATCCGTTTACGGACAGGACGGGCGGAAGGCACCCGTTACACGCATGGGGATCGCCGCGCTCCTGCGCACCACGCTTGCCAAAGCAAGACAGTATGGGGAAGACAGGGCAAAAGACCCGAAGAAATGTCCCTTCGATCTGCAGATGGAGGCGCTCCTTCCTGTGATCCGGCGTGAGATTCCGCTGAAGGTTCATGCGCATCGCGCCGATGACATGCTGACGGCACTGCGCATTGCAAAGGAATTTCAGATCGATGTAACGCTTGACCACTGTACGGAAGGGCATCTGATCACGGATCAGCTGGTGAAAGCGGGTTTTCCTGTTCTTGTAGGACCTTCTCTTCACGCAAAGAGCAAATATGAACTCAAAAACAGGACTTTTGCCACGCCGGGGATCCTGGCAAAAGCCGGGCTGGAGGTATGCATCATCACGGATGCGCCGGTCATTCCGCTGCAGTACCTTCCACTGGTTGCCGGTCTTGCCATACGGTACGGCATGGATGAGGAAGATGCCTGGAAGGCCATTACGATCAATCCCGCCCATGTAGCCGGGATCGATCACAGAGTCGGATCCCTTGAGGCGGGAAAAGACGCGGATATTGCCATCTTCAGCGGGAATCCCCTGCGTGAGATCCAGGCGCAGACTGTACAGGTTTTTGTAGGCGGGAAGCCGGTGCTGTAAGGGTATTGATATGTTTGGAAGAAAAAAGCAGCTGCTTGCAGGATTCAGGAGACGTTTCGGGAACAACCCTCTTGAGGAAGCGTGGATCTCTCAGACCAGGGACCGGCTGCCGGGCATCAGGGTCTATTATGACCGGATGGAAAAACAGGCAGGTTATGATGATTACAGCATTGATGATGTGACCTGGTCCGATCTGGAGATGGATGAGGTCTTTCTGAGGATCAATCATGCGCAGAGCTATATCGGGGAACAGGTCCTGTACGAGATTCTGCGAAGCGGCAGATCAGATCACTTCAGGAAGAACAGGGAGTGGATGGATCACCTGTCAGAGAATGAAGACACCCGCCTGGAACTGGAGTACAGGCTGCGCGGTGTCGGCAAGCGGCAGGAGAGCTATTACCTGCCGGAGTTTTTCCGCAACGCACAGCTTCTGAAGCCGGGAAATCCCTGGATCTTCAGGCTGCTGCAGATCATTCTGGCGGCAGCTGTTCTTCTGGCGGTCATCTTCCGGACCATGCCGTTTTTCATCTTTCTGGCGCTCAGTGCCGGGACGAACTTTATTGTATATATGATCGTGAAGCAGAAAT
Source organism: Lachnospiraceae bacterium (assembly GCA_017652545.1). Next base: position 1,727 of record JAGCAV010000554.1, on the reverse strand, counting down.
ATGACATCCTTCTGTCTTCGATGGGCGGCCTCGGGAAGATGCTGGACCTGTGCGAATGGTGCCTGGGCCGGAAAGACCTGATGCTTCCGGATACCGAGACGGTGCGCCAGGGATGGCAGCAGCTGAAAGGCCTGCGCAGGAAGCTCGGCAAGTTTATTTTTGCGAGACAGAGCAGCATCAGCGGCGATCCCACCGGACTGCTTTACGAATATCTTCTTGGCATCACGATGATCGATGTGGCAAGACTGAGCGGCATATTGGAGATGATCAGCAAAAACCGTGAGGCCATCGAAGAACTGTACCGGTTCGCCGGAAGACTCGACGCGGCCGTCAGCATCTTATCCTTCCGGGCGAGCCTCCCCGGCTGGACACATCCGGAAATAAAAGATCCCTGTGAAACGCAGGAGGATCCCCCGCAGGGGGCAGCGTCCGTTACAGACGGGATCCGGACTGCCGGGCTGTATCATCCATTGCTGAAAGACCCGGTATGCAACGACTTTGATCTGAAAGCCAGGGCGATCATCACGGGAGCCAATGCTTCCGGAAAATCCACCTTCATGAAGGCACTGGCGGTAAACGCTGTGCTGGCCCAGACGATTGATACCTGCTGTGCCGACAGCTTTTCCCTTCCTTATATAAAAGTGATGACATCCATGGCGATCAGGGATGATGTGGTTACCGGTGAAAGCTATTATGTCCGGGAAGTACGGTACCTGAAGCGTATGCTGGATGTGATCGACAGCGGAGTGCGGACGCTGTGCATCATCGATGAGATCCTGAAGGGAACCAACCAGAAGGAGCGGCTGGCGGCTTCGGAGGCTGTCTTAAGCTATATCGCGCGCCGGCCCGGTTTCTGCGTGGTTGCGACACACGACCTGGAACTTGTGCAGAAGCATAAGGATCACTATGATCCTTACTATTTTGACAGCCTGATCGAAGAGGGGAATGTCTCGTTTACCTACAGGATCAGGCCCGGTCTGGGGGGAGACACGAATGCGCTTGCGCTTCTGAAAGCATTTGGTTTTCCCGGGGAGATTCTGGAAGAGGCCCATCGGCTGATCTGACAGGGGCCGGAGTCTGCATGGACCGGCAGGATGAATCATGGTACAATGCTAACAGCAGCATGCAGAACCGGGGATAAGATACCCGGATGGACAGTGGGAGAGGATCCGATTATGAAACACGGCAGGAATATAAGAAAAGACAGGCTGACGCGCTTTCGTATCCTGATACTGACAGGACTGTTTCTGATTCTGAGCGCAGCTTCAGTCTATGCAGGCACACAGAAGCTTACCGTCAAGGTGACGGCAGCGGGAAAAGAGATACAGAAGACAGTCCAGCTGGGAGAAAAGCTGCAGCTGGTTGTAAAAAATGGCAAAAAAACGGTCAGCGCGGACAAGGTTTCATTCGCCTCATCAAAGAAAAAAGTCGTCTCTGTCAGTAAGAAGGGCATCCTGTCCGCAAAAAAGGCAGGAACAGCTGTCATTACTGTCCAGTATAAAAAGAAGCAGGCAAAGATTACCGTGTCTGTTCCGGACGGACCGGAGATCATGACCCCGAACGGGGCGAAGACCATAAAGAACTATCTTCTGGGCGCTTTCATTCCGGTCGGAAAGGTCCTGTATGTCTGGGGAGGCGGATGGACGGATGCGACAAGAAAAGGCATCAGTTCCACCATGAAGAAATGGTATAACAGCCAGGATAAGAATTACAATTATCTGAAATGG
>JAGCAV010000553.1 GCA_017652545.1 Lachnospiraceae bacterium | reverse complement strand
GGCCTGACCGGTGAGGAAGGCGACAAGTTCCTGTCCTACTCCATCTCCGGCTATTCCTGGACACTGTTCAATGCCGGTCTGGGCGAGGGCAATCCCGACGACTACGGCATCCCGACACTGGAAGATTACGACTGGGATACTGTGAAACTTACCTGCGAAGCTTATCAGTAAGAAAAACGAAACAGGGTTGCCTGAGAAAGATGTACAGGATCTGACAGACCCGGAATAACCTGCTGACTATCCGGATCCTGTAAATGACGGCAGATCTGCAGGGGGCGTCGTCGGCATATGCCGCGGCGCCCCTGCATTAAGTAACGGGACAGACAGCAGGAAACGGAGCAGGCCGTGCCGGATCCGGACAAAACGAGGATCGTCCCAAACATCAACAACAGAGTAAGGAGCAAGCTATGCAGGAAAAGAAAGAGAGGAGCGCGGCAAAGGATTTTGCCAGCGGCCTTCTGCTGGTGCTCTTCGGCATCTTTATTGTCGTGGACGCGCTGAATATGAAGATTTACAATACGTTCCTGGATGCACCGGGTTTCTTCCCGGCCATCGTGGGCGGTGTGATCATTCTCCTTGGCGCTGTGCTGGCCTTCATCGGCTTCAAACTGGGCGGTGCGAAGGAATTGAAGGAGGTTCTGAACGGAGCATTCCTCAAACAGTTTATTACCAGTGACGGAACAGTGCGTGTTGTGATCCTGATCGCAATGATGGTCGTATACATCTGGGTGCTGCTCGGACGGATGCATTTCATCATCGCGACCTCGATCTATCTGATCGCAAACTTCCTGTACCTGAAGGCGATGAAGCAGTGGTGGATCTCCATCATCATAGCGGTTGCGATGTCCGCGATCGTGTACTACGCCTTTAAACTCGGTTTCAGCATTACAATGCCATAAAGGAGGTAGAATATGGGCGGACTTGCAAAACAACTGGCCCTTTTTGGCACAGCTGCAGGCGGTGTGTTCGCAGGCTTGAACCTGGCGATCGTAGCCGGTGCAGTACTCCTGGGCCTTGTAGTCGGCGCGATCCCGGGCCTGACCGGTACCATGGCGCTGGCACTGCTGATCAACCTGACCTATAAACTGCCATCCGATCAGGCGGTGGCTTTCATGCTGGGCGTCTACGTCGGCGCGGTGTCCGGCGGCCTGTTCTCAGCCATCATGCTGAACATCCCCGGCACACCCAATGCGGCTGCGACAGCCCTGGACGGATATCCGCTGGCGAAAAAGGGCAAGGGCGGCAAGGCGCTGTTCGGCGGCGTGCTGGCCAGCTGCCTGGGTACACTGATCTCCTGCGTGATCATGATGATCGCGACTCCCTTCCTCTCCAGCATTGCGCTGAAGTTCGGCAAGTGGGAGATGTTCCTGCTGGCACTGTTCGGCATCACCATCTGCGGCAACCTGTCCGTGGACTGCTCGCCTCTGAAAGGCTGGCTGGCCGGTTTCATGGGCTTCTTCGTTGCCCTGATCGGTGTGGAGTCGATGTATAACAGCGGACGTTTCGTCTTTATCCCGCAGCTTCGGAGCGGCGTGGAGCTGATCCCGGCTCTGATCGGTCTGTTCGGTATTGCTGAGGTACTGACGGTCCTGCAGGATCGAACGCCATTCCAGGTCAACTCGGATATGGGAAGTATCTTGCCCAATAAGGATGAATTGAAGCAGCTGTTAAAGCCGCTGATCCGTTCCTCCCTGATCGGTGCCGGTATCGGCGCGATCCCGGGTGCCGGCGAAGATATCGCGGCCTGGCTGTCCTACTCCACAGGTAAATCCCGCAGCAAGAACAAGGCTGAGTTCGGAAAAGGCAGTTTTGAAGGACTTGCCTGCTCAGAGACAGCCAACAATGCCTGTATCCCCGGCGCCATGATC
>JAGCAV010000552.1 GCA_017652545.1 Lachnospiraceae bacterium | reverse complement strand
GAGCAGGTGCTTGACCTTTGCAGCGGAAGCGGCATCATTCCGGTGCTGCTCTCGGCAAAAAGCCGGGCAGGACATCTGACGGGACTGGAACTGTTCGCGGAAAACGCGGACCTTGCCGGGCGGAATATCGCGCTGAACCATCTGGAGGATCGGATCAGTTTTATCCGGGGAGATGTAAAGGCGCACCGGAGCCTCCTGAAGGAGGCTGCCTATGATGTTGTGACCTGCAACCCGCCCTATATGATCGCTTCTCACGGCCTGCCGGGCAGAGACGAACTGGTGACGGCAGCCAGGCATGAGACCTGCTGCACACTGGGGGATGTGGCCCGCGCGGCTGCGTGGGCACTCAAAAGCAGCGGCAGGCTCTTTATGGTTCACAGGCCTTTCCGGCTGCCGGAGATCATCCGTACGCTGTCAGATGCTCATCTGGAGCCGAAGAGAATGAGACTGGTATATCCTTTCATCGACAGGGAACCGAATATGGTCCTGCTGGAGGCGGTGAAGGGAGGCAGGCCCGGCATGAACCATGAGCCGCCGCTGATCGTGTATGAGAAGCCGGGTGTATACACCCGCGAGATTTATTCAATTTATGGAATGGAAGGGCAGCAGGGGCATGACGCAGATGGAAAAAACCGGGAATAACGGAAAAGGAAAGCTGTATCTGTGCGCGACCCCGATCGGAAACCTGGAAGACATGACGTTCCGGGCTGTCCGCATCCTGCAGGAAGCGGATCTGATCGCGGCGGAGGACACCAGGAACAGCATCCGGCTGCTGAACCATTTTGATATCCATACGCCACTGACCAGCTATCATGAGTACAATAAATATGATAAGGCGCATGAACTGACACAGCAGATGCTTGCCGGGAAGCAGGTGGCGCTGATCACGGACGCAGGCATGCCCGGCATTTCCGATCCCGGAGAGGAGCTGGTTCGCATCAGCATGGAAGCCGGGATCGAAGTCTGTGTGGTCCCCGGAGCCTGTGCCTGCGTGAGCGCGCTGGCGATCTCCGGCCTGCCCACCCGCCGGTTCTGCTTTGAAGCGTTTCTGCCGTCGGATAAACACGAAAGACGGCGGATCCTGGACTGGCTTAAGGAGGAAACAAGGACGATCGTCCTTTATGAGGCGCCTCACAGGCTGAAGAGTACGCTCGCGGAGCTTGCGCGGGTGATCGGACCAAGGAAGATCAGCATCTGCAGGGAACTGACAAAGATCCATGAACAGGTCCTGACCTTTACGCTGGATGAAGCGGTGTCATATTACGAAACACATGATCCCAGGGGAGAATTCGTTCTGGTGATCGAAGGACGCTCTCCCTCTGAGATCGAGCAGGAGGAGAGGCGGTCCTGGGAAGAAATCACGGTCTCAGGGCATCTGGAGATGTACCTTGCCGAAGGGATGGACCGGAAAGAGGCCATGAAAGCCGTGGCGAAGGACCGGGGCGTTTCAAAGCGGGAGATCTACAGCGCGCTGCTTGAAGAGGATAAAAACTAGGAACAGGAAAAACGGGTTATGAGCATGTTATCGGTAGTACTTCCGGCATACAATGAGCAGGCGATGCTTCCCAGGGCGGCGGAAGTCCTCTCCGGAATCCTGGAAGAAAACAACATAGAATATGAGCTGGTGTTCGTGGATGACGGTTCAAGGGACGGGACCTGGGAAGAGATCCTGAAAGCAGCCGGCCGCAGCAGCCGGATACATGGCGTTCATTTCTCCAGAAATTTCGGCAAGGAAGCCGCTATTTTTGCCGGCCTCGCCTGTTCACAGGGAGATGCCGTAGCGGTGATGGACTGTGACCTGCAGCATCCTCCGCAGACACTGACTGAGATGTACCGGCTGTGGGAACAGGGATATGAGGTCGTGGAAGGCGTCAAGCGCACCAGGGGCAGGGAGAACGTCCTGTATACAGCCAGTGCCGGCATCTTTTACAGGCTTATGAGCCGGGCGACCGGGATCGACATGCGCCGGGCTTCCGACTTCAAGCTTCTTGACAGGCGCGCGGTGGATGTGCTGCTTTCGATGCCTGAGCGGAACGCTTTCTTCAGGGCGATGTCATCCTGGATCGGGTTTAAGACCACGAGTGTGGAGTTTGATGTGCAGGAACGGGAAGCGGGGGAATCCAAGTGGTCCACATTTGCCCTGATCCGGTATGCCGTCACGAACATTGTGGGGTATTCATCCCTGCCGATGCAGATGGTTACAGGAGCGGGCATTGCCGTTCTGCTCTTTGCCGTCATTATGGGCATACAGACCCTGGTCCGGTATTTTACAGGCCATGCCGTTGAGGGCTTTACGACAGTGATCCTGCTGCTCCTGCTTCTCGGGAGCATTATCATGATCAGCCTGGGGATCATCGGATACTATATTTCCAAGATCTATGAAGAAGTCAAGGGAAGACCAAGATACATCATATCGGGGAAAGTATAACAACGTTTGGAGAGTTGAGAGGACAGGAGTGACCGGTTATGGGAAAGACCTATGGTATCGTACTGGCAGGCGGCATCGGGAGCCGCATGGGGAATGCGGAGAAGCCCAAACAGTTTCTGGATCTGGGAGGGAAACCGATCATCATTCACACCCTGGAGAAATTCGTCGTACATCCGGGATTTGACAAGGTCCTGGTGCTGGTGCCCAGGGCATGGATCAGCTACACCCGCGACATCATCAGAAAATACATTCCGGCAGCGTTTGAGATCCCGGTCCTGGAAGGCGGGGCTACACGCAACGAGACCCTGATGAATGCCGTCGCCTATATAGAAGAGCAGGGGGATTTCAATGATGAGACGGTCGTGGTGACACACGATTCGGTCCGCCCCTTCGTGACCCACCGCATTCTGGAGGAGAACATCCGGTACGCGCGGGAATACGGGGCCTGTGACACGGTGATCCCGGCATCGGATACGATCGTCCAGAGTCTGGATCATGAAAAGATCAGCGATATCCCCGACAGGCGTTTTATGTATCAGGGACAGACGCCGCAGTCCTTTAGGGTCAAGCAGCTGCGGGATATCTATGAATCCCTGACGGACGAGGAGAAAGAGATCCTGACGGATGCCAGCAAGATCATGGTGCTCAAGGGCCGCCATGTCCACCTGGTCCGGGGAGAGGTCTACAACATTAAGATCACGTACCCGTATGATGTGACCGTGGCCAAAGCCCTGCTGGGACTGGAGGAGATGCCTGATGCTTAATACCGTTTACCGGCTGGTCCGGCCCAGACAGTTCGAGGCTGCCTTTACAGACATATCCATTGATAAGGAGCATGTCATTGTGCGCCCCACACACCTGTCTATCTGCAACGCGGATCAGCGGTATTACCAGGGAAAGCGCTCGGAAGAGATCCTGAGACAGAAGCTTCCGATGGCGCTGATCCACGAGGGGATCGGCCGGGTGGTCTACGACCCGACGGGGACATTCCGCCAGGGGGACCAGGTGGTGATGATCCCGAACATGCCCTGCGAGAGCAGCCCTTACGCGGCTGAGAACTATCTGAGAAGCAGCCGTTTCAGGGGAAGCACGGCCGACGGGTTCATGCAGGAATACATTCAGACCTCTCCGGACCGTCTGGTGCATCTTCCCGGCAGCATACAGAATGATTTCGTGGCCGCCTTTACGGAGATGACCTCGGTCTGCTACCATGCGATCTCCCGGTTTGACCGGACCGCCCATGACGGGCGGAAGACCATTGGCGTGTGGGGCGATGGAAACATGGGATATTTTACGTCCCTCCTTCTGAGAGCCCGCTTCCCGGAATGCCGCCTGATCGTTTTCGGGGTGATCGAGAGCAAGCTCAGCGATTTTTCATTTGCGGATGAAGTCTGTCTGGTGTCCCGGATCCCGAAAGACCTGACGGTGGACCACGCTTTCGAGGCTGTGGGCGGCAGGGCTTCCGGCCAGGTGATCGACCAGATCATTGACCACATCAACCCGGAGGGAACGATCGCGATTCTCGGCGTTTCGGAAGACCCCGTACCGATCAACACCCGGATGGTTCTGGAAAAAGGGCTTCGGATCCTGGGGACCAGCCGCAGCGGCAGGGAGGATTTTCTCGGGCTGGTGAAGCTGTATGAGCAGCAGCCGGAGGTGGTGGCCTACCTGGAGAAGATGGTCGGCGCGGTGGTGGACATCAGCGGCGTGCCGGATATGATCCGGGCTTTTGAAATGGATATTCATAAAGAGATGGGAAAGACCATCATGCTCTGGAATTGATTTATGAACAGCAGACAGTATATCAAGATGGCGTTTCAGAACCTGATCCTTCCGGTGGTCTACAGGATCGGGTGCCTGCAGAAGACAGATCCGCAGCTGGTGGTGTTTGCGGATGCGCATCATAACAGCCGGCCGGCGAACATGGACCTGCTTGCACAGGCGTGCCTTAAGGAGGGATTCCGGGTGGAGGAGATTTACCTGGATTATCAGAAGAATCCTCCGCTGAAGGTCCTTAAGAGCATGATCCGCTTTATGCTGGTTTATGCCCGGGCAGGCTTTGTCGTGATCTGCGACAATTTTCTTCCGGCAGCCGGGTGCAGAAAGCGGAAAGGCACCAGGGTGATCCAGCTCTGGCATGCCTGCGGCAGCCTGAAACGGTTCGGATATGATACGGATGACGATATCCCCGCGGGATACAAAGGAAACGTGTACAGGAACACCGATCTGGTGACTGTGTCGGCTCCGTGGTGTGAACAGCACTTCGCCTCCGCCATGCGTCTGCCGGCGAAGCATGTCCGGGCGCTGGGTGTTTCGCGCACGGACAGATACTATGATCCGGCGTGGCGGGAACAGGCAAGGGACAGGTTTGAGAAGCTGTATCCGGAAGCGGCCGGAAAAAAGATCGCCCTGTGGGCTCCCACGTTCAGGGGAAGCGCAGCGGCGCCGGAGCTG
>JAGCAV010000551.1 GCA_017652545.1 Lachnospiraceae bacterium | reverse complement strand
TACATCCTTTCTCGGTGCCGCCGCCATGACGGCTCCGATCTCCATGCGCTTGGCCACATAATCCGGGTGATAGATCTCCCTGACGTAACCTGTTGCCAGACCGATCTGATTGCCGTAGGAACTGTAGCCTCTGGCTGCTTCCCGTACGAGTTTCTTCTGGGGCAGTTTTCCCTTCAGCGTCTGATCCACCGGTTTTCTGGGATCTGCCGCGCCGGTTACGCGCATGGCCTGGTACACATAGGTCCTTCCGGAGAGGGGATCACGGATCGCGCCGCCCAGACAGGTCGCCGCGCCGCCGAAGGGCTCGATCTCCGTCGGGTGGTTGTGGGTCTCATTCTTGAAATTGACCAGCCACTCCTCCTTTTCCCCGTCGATCTCGACCGGCACCACAATGCTGCAGGCATTGATTTCGTCAGATTCCTCCTGATCGTCCAGTTTTCCTTCCGCTTTCAGCTTCTTCATGGCGATCAGGGCCAGATCCATCAGACACACAAACTTGTCGCTTCGCCCCGCATACAGGCTCTGCCTGTCCTCCAGATAGGATCTGTAGGACTGCTCAATGGGCGTCCGGTAGAAGCCGTCTTCAAAGGTGATGTTCTTCAGCTCTGTGGAAAAGGTCGTATGCCTGCAGTGATCAGACCAGTAGGTATCCAGCACACGGACCTCCGTCACGGTGGGGTCGCGGTGCTCCTCCCCGGCAAAATAATTCCGGATATGCAGGAAATCATTGTAGGTCATGGCCAGCCCCAGTGAATCATAGAGCTGCCGGAACTGCGTTTCGGGCATTTCCGTAAATCCTTCAAAGGTACGGATATCCTCGGGCGCGGGATAATCCACCTGAAGGGTATCGGGCTTGTCCTCATCCGCCACCCTGGAGTCCACAGGGTTGACGCAGTAGGCACAGATCCGTTCAAAATCCTCTTCCGACACATCCCCGCAGATCACATAGGTCGTCGCAGAGCGGATGGTCGGGGTCTCGTCCTCCTTCAGGAAGCAGATGCACTGTTCGGCGGAATCGGCTCTCTGATCAAACTGCCCCGGCAGATACTCCACGGTAAATACTCTGTCGCCTTCCGCCTTTTCAAAGCATTCCCTGTACAGGTTATCCACCGGCGGCTCAGCGAAAACGCTCCTGCATGCCTGTTCAAAGATCTCATCAGAAACATTTTCCACATCATAGCGGATCAGGATGCGCACCTTCGTCAGTCCTGCGATCCCCAGATAGCCCCGCAGTTCCTTCGTCAGGTCTTTTGCCGCGCCGGCAAAAGCTTCCTTTTTCTCTACATATACCCGTCTGACATTGCTCATGTATGCTCCTCCCGCTTTCATGACTGCGTTTTCAGTTCATTAATCTACCGTATCGGGTCTGTATTTTCAAGTGTTTTTGATATTGAAGTTTTCTCCCAGAACTGTTCCAGCAGACCGCTCACCCTCTCCAGGCCGCAGCGCGGAGGATCTTCCCATTCCCTGGGGAACATCTGCCTGTAACGCGGTTCGCCGAACCGTTCATCCAACAGGATCACCACACCGGTATCCTCCTCGGTGCGGATGACGCGTCCGGCCGCCTGCATGACCTTGTTCATGCCCGGGCACTGGTAAGCCAGGCGGAACCCGTCCTGCCCCCTGCTGTCAAACCAGCTTTTCAGGATCTCCTGTTCCGGACATACCATGGGCAGGCCCGGTCCTACGATCATGGCTCCGATGAGCTGCTCCCCTCTCAGGTCGATCCCCTCCCCGAAGAAGCTCCCCATGACGCAGAAACCGAGAAGGGTATCTTCCTGCATCGGTGCTGACTCTTCTGTCCCGGGCGAAAACGCCCGGAATGTATCCAGGAAAGTCTCCCTCTCTTCTTCGCTCATCCCGGCTGTCTGCCGGATCAGGCAGACATTCTTCGGACAGATCAGTTCAAAGAAGCCGGCTGTATCCTCAAGCATTTTATAGGAAGAGAAGAACACCATGTAATTCCCCCGGCGGGCGCTCACCATGCGTAGGATATACTCGGCGATCCTTGCGAATGACCGCTCATCCCTCCGGGTATATCTGGTTGAAACATCCGTACCCGTAAACACCTGCAGCTTCTCCCGCTCAAAGCAGGACCTGGCATAGACCGCATAGCTCTCCGGCGTGCCCAGCATGCTCCTGAAATAGTCTATGGGCAGCAGCGTTGCTGAAAACAGAATGCTGGCGCGTCCTTTTTCAAAGCACTTCCGGAGGTTGCCGGAGGGATTGACGCAGAACAGCCGGAGCACAAAAGAGCCGCCGGGCTGCTTCTGCGTATAGACGGCATAGTTGTCATCCAGCAGCTCCAGGACGTCCGTAAAGGATCCGATGCGAAAGTACAGATCAAGCACGGCATTATGGATCTCCTCCTCATCCTGCAGCCTTCCTTTGCGCGCGTCCTTCAGGTACTCTTCCATCTCTCCGTACAGATTCAGGAGCGGAACCGCGATGGTTCCGGGTCCTTCCAGAATCTGATACGGCCTCTGTGTAAGCTCCAGTTCCTTCTTCAGCGCCAGAAGTCTGGCATTGACGCGCATCAGGGCTTTGGACAGGGACGGGTTTTTCCCCTTCACCAGCCTGTTCAGGGCCAGGATCTCCTCCTTGTCAAGCGACGCGCTGTACATCTCCCGTCCCCGGTCTACCAGGTTGTGCGCTTCATCCACCAGGAAGATGTATTCTCCTTTCTGCCCCTCCGCAAAGAACCGCTTCAGCTTTGCCCTCGGATCAAAAGCGTAGTTGTAGTCCCCGATCACCCCGTCCATCCATGAGGCGATATCCAGTGACAGTTCGAACGGACAGACCCGGTATTTTTCTGCTCCGGCGAGAATACTTTCCCTGTCAAAAACATCCGCTTCGAGGATCATCTCATACACGGCGTCATTGACCCGGTCAAAATGCCCCTTCGCGTACGGGCAGGAATCCGGGTCGCAGGCCATCTCCTGCAGCGGGCAGATCTTTTCCTTCGCGGTCAGGATGACCGTCTTGAACCGCAGGCCCTTTTCACGCAGCAGGTCAAAAGCCGCCCCGGCTGCCATTCTGGTGATCGTCTTTGCCGTCAGGTAAAAAATCCGTTCCGCCTTCTCCTCCCCGATGGCCCTGACAGAGGGAAATACGCAGCTGAGCGTTTTTCCGACACCCGTCGGCGCCTGGATAAAGAGCTGTTTCTCCCGGAGAATCGTCAGATATACATCCCTTGTCAGTTCCCGTTGTCCGTCCCTGAAATCAAAGGGGAAAGCTGTCTGCCGGATGGATTCATTCCGGACCCGTTTCCATGCCTGCTCGAACCTGGCCCATTTTTTATATTCATCCAGCACCCCAAAGAACCAGGTTTCCAGGTCATCGGCCGAATAGGCAAAGGTAAAAAAACGCATCCGCTCCAGAAGCCGGGCAACACCCTCGTCCAGAGCTTCCAGGTTCACATAGCTCATCCGCACCCTGATCCTGTCCAGGCCCTGCTGCTTCGCGTATATGTAAGCGTAGCACTTTGCCTGGGCCAGATGCACGTCCACCGGTTCCTCCAGATGCTCCACCGGCCTCACGATCCCCTTGATCTCATCGATCAGTGCCGTCTCCTCCTCAGAAGCCGCAACGATCCCGTCAGCCCTTCCCTCCACGCGAATCAGGAAATCATCGCACGGAAAATCCATGGACAGGGGCACCTCCGGGCTGTATCCCTCTCCCATGGCAGACTGGATCCTGCGGTGGATCCGGCTGCCGAGCTGCATGGCAGTCCTGTCCGGCATTCCGCCGATCCGGTTGTCGATATCGCCTGAGCGGAGAATAAACTCCACCAGACTGCGCACGCTGATGCGCACGATGTTGTGTTCCGACTCCTGAGCCATTGAATTTTCCGTAACATAAGTAATATGATATGATGATGCCACGGATTGCTTCGTTTCTTCGAAACTTCCGCAATCCTGCGGACATTCGAAATCCGCTGATTTTCCTGATTAAATCAGGAAAATCGCTGCTTTCTCATGTCCGGGCGGGTCCCAAGGTCCTGCATCGCTTCATGCAAGCATGATCTCTGCAGGACCTTTTGACCCTGGCATCATCATAGTAGCAAACTCATTCCCCCTGCGTCAATCTAACAGATGACAAAACCCGCGCTCTGGTGTTGAATACAATTTTAACGACTATAATGAAAAAATACAGACAGGAGAATATCATGAAATTTACCACTGTACGTGAGCTGTATCAGGACAGCTCATCCTATATTGACAAAGAGATCACCGTTGGCGGATGGGTCAGAAGCATCCGTGATTCAAAGACCTTCGGCTTTATTGTCGTTCACGACGGCACCTTCTTCGAGACCCTGCAGGTCGTCTATTCCGACAAGCTTGCCAACTTCGACCAGATCTGCAAGCTGAACGTGGGCAGCGCCGTGATCGTGACCGGTGTTCTTGTCGCCACGCCGAACGCCAAGCAGCCATTTGAGATCCAGGCAAAGAGCGTCGAGGTGGAAGGTGTTTCCACTCCGGATTATCCGCTGCAGAAGAAGCGCCACTCCATGGAGTTTCTCCGTACCATCCCGCACCTGCGTCCCCGCACCAATACCTTCCAGGCCGTGTTCCGCGTCCGCTCCCTGGCGGCTCACGCTATTCACTGCTTCTTCCAGGAGCGCGGGTTCGTATATGTCCACACGCCGCTGATCACATCCAG
>JAGCAV010000550.1 GCA_017652545.1 Lachnospiraceae bacterium | reverse complement strand
TACCGCTGACAAACCTGAGCCTTGTCATGGTTGGCGTGATGATGCTGTGCTCCGGCAGGGTGCTGAGCTTTTCCAACCGCCTTTTTGTCGCGCAGCAGCAGAACCTGGGCAAGGTCAACGGTTTCATTGAGGAAATGATGAACGGGCAGAAGGTGGTCAAGGTGTTCTGTCATGAGCAGCAGAGCCTGGAGACATTCAACACACTCAATGATGAACTGTACGAAACGGCAAGGAAAGCCAACAGCCTGACCAATATTATGGGACCGATCAACATGCAGCTTGGAAACCTGAGTTATGTGCTGTGCGCGATGGCGGGCGGCGCGCTGGCACTGGGGCATGTAGGCGGTTTCACGCTGGGCGGTCTCGCGAGCTTCCTGACTTTTAACCGGGGTTTCGCCATGCCGATCTCCCAGGTATCCAACCAGTTCAATGCCATCGTCATGGCACTGGCCGGAGCGGACCGCATCTTCAGGCTTCTGGATGAGGAGCCGGAGACGGACGAGGGTTATGTGATGCTGGTCAATGCCCGGGAGCTTCCGGACGGGACGATCGAGGAAACCGGAGATATGGTAACGGGTACCTGGGCCTGGAAGCATTACCACAAGGATTCCAGTACGACAGACTACCGGAAGCTGGAGGGGGATGTGGTGTTTGACGGAGTGGATTTCGGGTATGATCCGGATAAAACCGTGCTGCACGACATCAAAATGTACGCGACGCCCGGTCAGAAGATCGCTTTTGTGGGTTCTACCGGTGCCGGAAAAACCACTATCACGAACCTGATCAATCGCTTTTATGATATCCAGGATGGAAAGATCCGCTACGACGGGATCAACATCAATAAGATCAAAAAGGCGGATCTGCGTCATTCTCTGGGCATGGTCCTGCAGGATACGCATCTGTTCACGGGCACGATCATGGATAATATCCGGTACGGCAAGCCGGATGCCACGGACGAGGAGGTTGTTGCCGCGGCTAAACTGGCGAATGCCGACGGATTTATCAGGCAGCTTTCAGACGGGTATAACACCGTGATCACAGGAGACGGCGGCAATCTGAGCCAGGGGCAGCGGCAGCTTCTGTCCATCGCCAGGGCGGCCATCGCCAATCCGCCGGTCCTGATCCTGGACGAAGCCACCAGCTCGATCGATACCAGAACGGAAAAGATCGTCCAGGAAGGTATGGACAGGCTGATGAAGGGAAGAACGACTTTTGTGATCGCGCATCGGCTTTCCACCGTGCAGAACAGCGACTGCATCATGGTGCTGGAACAGGGACGGATCATCGAGCGGGGAAGCCATGATGAGCTGATCGCCCAGAAGGGAAAGTATTACCAGCTGTATACGGGAAACGAGATCGCCTGAGAAAGACGCTGTGCGGCAGGCGGATGCAGCCGGTTTATAATTTTTTATTTTTGATTAGATGAATATTAGAATTTTTATGCATCTGATCATAAATTTTGTGTTATAATTGCTTCGTTGTGAAAAAAGGTAATCCGGACCGGTTACGGGACCAGACAGAAATATAACCGCAAAGGATAAAATGCATTTTTTAAATAGATGAAAGGAGTAAACAATGGGACTTGAATCATTAAAGGATAAGCTGACCAAGCTTGGCGCCGAAACCAAAAGCAGCGTTCAGAAGATGAGCGAAGCATACCAGATGACCACCAAACTCGCTGAGGAAAAGAAAGGCCTCGATGGCCTGTTCGCACAGCTGGGTTCATCCATCTTTGAAAAAATGCAGGATGCCCCGATTGAAGGGCTCGAGGAACAGTTCGAGGCGATCAAGAGTGCCAAAGGCGCAATTGCCGGCCTTGAAGAGCAGATCAAGAAACTGAAAGGAACCGTCGAGTGTCCTGAGTGCGGCAAGGAAGCCGCAAAGGGTGAAAAGTTCTGCTCCGCGTGCGGCGCAAAGCTTCCGGAGATTGAGGAAGAACCGGAAGAGGCTGAGGAAGCGGAAGCCGGGGAAGCAGCCGGAGAGGATGCAGAAGGCATGACCAGGGCTGCCGGTGAAGAGGATCCTTTTGAGAAAGCGAAGAAGGATGCCAGGGAAGTCGGCAAGGAAGTCGGCGACATGGTGAATGAAGCTGCCGACAAAGCCAGAAGCTTCCTTGAGAGCCTGGCTGACAAGGCAGGCGCGTTTGTAGAAGGCGTCTCCTCCAAGCTCCAGAAGGAAGCGGAAGAGGCTGCCGGTGAAGCAGAAGAAGCTGCCGACGCCGTGCAGGAAGCAGCGGAGGAAGCTGCCGATACAGTGCAGGAAGTCGCGGAAGAGGCTGCCGAGACCGTTGAGGAAGCAGTTGAAGAAGCTGCCGATGCCGCGGAGGAAGCCAAAGAAGCGGAAGAGGGAGGAGCAGAAGCGTAAGCGGGCTCCGTAAGAACGAATATAACCCCCGGTAAGGATCATTCCCTGCCGGGGGTTTTTCGTGAGTTACGGTTGGATTCCTGGGCGGCGTGCGCTTATTAAGCTGACCGCAGTCGCGCCGCTGATTTCGCGCTCGACACGGCCCACTCCGCCAGGCTAACGCCCAACTCCGACTAGGAGGGCGGGATATTCGCGCATATACGACACGCTCTTACCCCGCCCTCCAAGTCTGCGTAAGGCGTGGATCCCGGCTGCGTTCCCTGCCTAATCGTCTCGCTCTCGAAAATCAGCGGCCGCTCCTGCTGCCTCAGTTTATGAGCGCATGCCTGGGAATATCAACCGGAAACTCACGAGACAGGCAGAAAAGATCTTGCATGTACGCAAAGCGTTGCGGCAGGGGGAAGGGCGCGTGTTTCCTTG
>JAGCAV010000060.1 GCA_017652545.1 Lachnospiraceae bacterium | reverse complement strand
TCCTGGATGCAGGGTGCACAATACACAGCCCAGAAGTTGATAAAGGTGATCTTTCCCCGCGTGTCGGCCAGATGAAATTCGGAGCCGTCGTAGCAGGTCAGGGTAAAGTCCTGCAGCTGTTCGCCCGCTTCACGCCCGACTGGCGCGTCGCTTGTATAATCTTTTTCATCATCCGCAGGCTTCTCTGTCACGGCTTCCTCTGTCACCGCTTCCTTCGCTGCAGCTTCTTCAGCCGCAGGCTCCTCCGTCACGGTTTCCACCACTGCGGCTTCCTCCGTCTGCGTCCCCTGTTTTTTCCTCACAGCAGGATCAAGTACATTAAACCAGAGCAGCGCGAAGCACAGTACGGCCAGCGCGACGCCCCATGCGGTCCGGCCAGCGCGCGCGCGTCTGCGCGGTTCGTCAGGTCCGTCACCGGCGCAGCCCGCTTCCGGCGCCTTCAGGGTGATCTTTCCGGCCTTGATGGAAATGGCATCCCGGCTGCACGTTTCCATGCACCTTCCGCACTGGATACACTCATGGTCGCCCACATGCCGCACGTCCATGCCGCAGCTGCGCACGCAGGCGCCGCAGCGGCTGCAGCGGTCCTGGTCGACCTTCACACCGATGATGCAGAAGCGGTTGAACAGACCGTAGATCGCGCCAAGCGGACAAAGGAAACGGCAGAAGCTCCTGTAGCAGAAGATACAGGCCAGTCCGATCACCAGCATGATGCACCATTTGCGGGTAAACAGGATCCCCAGCATGTCAAACATCCCGGCGTTGGCCGGGTTGACCAGATGGCCCACCGCGCCTTCCGCGGTTCCTGCCGGACAGATGTATTTGCAGAAAGCCGGCAGGGGCATGTCGTAGCGCAGGCCGTAGATCAGCGGTATGGCGATCACGAACACTGCCAGGATCACATACTTCAGCCAGGACAGTGCCCGGGTGACCGGGTTTTTCCTGATCTTGGGTGTGGGGATCTTATGCAGCAGTTCCTGGATCAGTCCAAGCGGGCACAGCCAGCCGCAGACGGTCCGTCCCAGGATCACGCCGTAGAGCAGAATGATCCCGAGCACATACCATCCTGCCCGGTGCCCGGAAGAGGAAAGCGCGTTCTGAAGTGATCCCAGCGGGCAGGAGCCGGCTGCCGCGGGGCAGGAATAACAGTTAAAGCCCGGCGTACAGATGTACTTCGCGCTGCCCTTATAGATTTCGCCGCTGATGAAGCCCTTCACATAAGCGTTGTGCAGAAGCGCCGAATACAGCTGAACCAGCCGGCGTGTTGTCGGCCGGTGCGCCTGCCACCAAGTCTGATCTTTCTTATCCATCTTGCTACCTCAGCAGATCATCTGCTTCCCATACCGCCTGCTGCCTCATCCAAACCCGATACACTCCGTACAGATGGTGATCGCCTTGTAGAGCACATCCCTGGCGCTGAGATTGATGATGCCTGCAATAATAAGGATCAAGGCCAGGACGGCAGTCATCACCTGCACTGTCTTCAGGTGCCCGGTCTTCGTCGTATGGCTGCCTGCTGTGGTCTGACCGGCTTCTTTCACCTGTTCCGCCTGCCCCGGATCAGCCGCAGCCGCTTCTTCCTTCAGCCGGACTTTGGCCGCCTCCGTTTCCCGAACGATGCTCTTTTCCCGCATCACAGACGTGACAGCCAGCGCACCGATGCCCACAGCCGTCCATGGAATGAATACCCGCAGCAGCCCATGGAACATCCCTTCCAGGTCCTGCTCCGGGAAGTGTGCCGGGTTGATCAGATATAAGGCCAGGGGAATCATGCACAGCGCAAAGACGGCCAAGCCGGCCAGCCGCACATTTTTCTGTCTCCTCCGCTCTTTTTTCATATCGTCGGAGGGAACAGGGACGCGGGATACCATAAGATCCCGGCCCGGCTCCGGGTCCCTGACCGGCTTTCCGGCATTTTCATCCTTAATGCCCAGCATCGCACCTGCGATCAGCAGTCCGACGGACGCAAAAAACAGCGGGGCGACCGGCGCCAGCTTTTCCGCGGCGATCTCCCTTGTATAGATGCTCTCCCGCGGGTTTTCTGCCTTTCGGGCAGAACCTTCCCGGAAGATCGAAACTGCCGCTGCGCACAGCAGTACCGCCAGCAGAATGCAGGCCAGCGTCTGCATCCAGAGATAGATTCTGCTTCTCGTCATGCTCCCTCACCTCTTCTGAAGCACAATAAAGACATCACTGTAGGTCTCTGCCGTCTCAAATTCTTCCTCAGTGGCTTCATATTCCTCAGGCGCCGTCAGGATGTGCACCGTATAAACGCCCTCTTCATTTTCAAAGACCGCTGTTCCCTCTTCATCCGTTTCACCCACCATGCACATCGAATCCGAGCAGAACTGAACGACGGCGCCCGGGATCGGGCTGCCTTCATTGTCCGTCACGATCACGCGGTAGACGCTTTCCCCGTTTTCCACTGCCTGCGGTGTCGTTTCGGTCTTTGCGGCTTCTTCCGCCAGGAGCCGGTCGATCACCTCTTCATACTCGGCCACATCCCCGCTTCTGGGTACGCCTGTGAACGGAAGCGCTGCGATCGTCCCCTCGCTGTTGACAAAAAAGGAAGTCGGATATCCGCTGACCGGCAGGGCGTTGTCCATCCCCTCAAAGGGAAGGATGTTGATGTAATCCACATGATTCTCTTCCAGGATCTCTTTGCACAGATCCCCCTTCGTGTCCGCGTCGGTACAGATCCCGACCACTGCGGCGCCTTTATCGGCAAGGCGGCGGTGCATCTCTCCCAGCGCTTCCATCTCCTCCAGGCAGAAATGGCACCAGGTCGCCCAGACATTGATCATGGTGATCTGATGGTCTTTGAACAGATCGCTGCTGCTGACGGGATTCCCGTCGACATCCACGGTCTCAAAATTCAGCGTTCTGCCTATCAGGGCGGCCTCCGGATCAACAGGCACAAAGAATTCGGCATTCTTCAGGGCTTCCGTCAGGGAATCATGCACAGCGGTATATTCCTGCGCGAATTCCGGTTCGATTCCCGCGATGAAGGATTCCGCCACGCCGGGGAATTCCAGTAAATAAAAGGTCACATCCTCCGCCTGACCGATCCGTGTCAGCTCATCTTCCGCAAGGCCCTGCACGCCCAGCAGATTCAGGATCTCGGCAGGTCCGCGTCCGCCGTTGATGGCGGCCACATAGAAAAGATCGCACTGTCTGGCATACAGGTCCTGCTGCTCCTCTTCCGTCAGCTCATCAGCAGT
>JAGCAV010000549.1 GCA_017652545.1 Lachnospiraceae bacterium | reverse complement strand
GGTCAGTGGTGGAACTTACACCACCGCGGATGCCTATCTTGAATACATCCGGGAGGATCTTGCCGCTCAGGCGAAGGCATCCCAGGAAGACCAGATCAGTAATGAGCTGATGACGCAGCTTTACAACACCTGCAAGATCGACGAGTATCCGGCGGAACTGGTCGCTTACAGCGAGAACGAACTGAAGCAGTACTACAACTCCTATGCCCAGAGCATGGGAATGGAACTGGCAGACTTCCTTTCAGCTTATTTCGGGATGGACGAAGAGACCTTCAATGCTCAGGTAAAAATGACCATCGAGAGCAGCCTGCAGCAGGAACTGATCCTTATGGCCATTGCCGAGAAGGAAGGACTGAACGAGCTTTCCGATGAAGATTATGAGGCGGGATGCGCCAGGTACGCTGAGCAGCTTGGCTATGCCAGCGCGGAAGAATTCAGGAACGCTTACGACGAGCCCAGGATCCGCACCAGCATCATCATGGATGCCGCCATGTCATTCGTCAGGGACAATGCCGTGATCTATACGGCGGAGGAAGCGCTGACCGAGGCTGTGACAGAATAAGCCCTGTGCAAGGTGCAGAAAAGGACCGGAAAGACGGATAAAAAAAGATGAAGACGAAAAGTCTTCATCTTTTTTCTTGCGTCAAGGGAAAGTTTTCCATATAATGGGCGGGGCGTATAAAATTGGTGTCAGTAAAGTGATAAAGGAAGGAGAAAAAATGAGTAATCAAGATGGTGCTATTCGCGATGCTAAAACGCTGGGCGTGCCAAGAATGCTGATTCTCGGATTGCAGCACATGTTTGCCATGTTCGGAGCGACCATTCTGGTCCCGATTCTGGTGAATACATATTTTCTGGATGCAACGGGTGAGCCGCTGACAAGAGGACTGACCGTATCCATCACCCTGTTCTGCGCCGGGTTCGGAACGCTTCTGTTCCATGTGTGCGCAAAGATGAAAGTGCCTGCGTTCCTGGGTTCATCCTTTGCGTTCCTGGGAGGCTTCTCCACGGTCGCCCACCTCTCAAACGGCATGTATGCCGAGATGGGCTCGAATGAGAAGGCTGCCTATGCATGCGGCGGTATCGTGATCGCCGGTCTTCTGTATCTGGTGCTTGCCGGAATCATCAGGCTTGTGGGCGTAAAGAGAGTCATGCGGTTCCTGCCGCCTGTTGTAACCGGTCCGGTCATCATCTGCATCGGTCTTTCCCTGGCAGGGAGTGCCGTCAATAATGCGCAGACCAACTGGTTCCTTGCCCTGATCGCACTGGGTGTTATCATTGCATTCAATATCTGGGGCAAAGGCATGTTCAGGATCATCCCCATTCTGATGGGTGTTGTCATAGCCTATGCGGCAGCCGTGGTCATGCATGTGTGCGGCATCAAAAACCCGGACGGCAGCGCGATCCTGAATTTCTCTTCTGTGGCAAGTGCCGGATTTGTCGGACTTCCCACCTTCCAGATGGCCAAGTTTAATCTGACCGCGATCCTTGTTATGGCACCTATCGCCATTGCGACCATGATGGAGCATGTCGGTGACATTTCCGCGATCTCCGCGACTGTCGGTGAGAACTTCATTGCGGATCCGGGCCGTCACCGCACACTGATCGGCGATGGACTGGCTACATCCATCGCAGGCCTGATCGGCGGCCCGGCAAACACCACTTACGGTGAGAATACGGGTGTGCTGGAGCTGTCCAAGGTCTATGATCCGGCCGTCATCCGGATCGCTGCCGGATTTGCGATCATCGTCAGCTTCATTCCCAAGGTATCCGCTGTAATCGGTACGATGCCTGCGTCCATCATCGGCGGTGTCAGCTTCATGCTTTACGGAATGATCTCCGCGATCGGTGTCCGCAACATCGTTGAAAACAAAGTGGATCTGACAAAATCCCGCAATCTGATTATTGCCGGTGTGATCTTTGTCTGCGGCCTCGGTTTCTCCAACGGGATCACGTTCCATGTCGGCGGCGCCGAGATCACGCTGACGGCACTGGCCATTGCCGCCATCGCCGGCATCCTGCTGAACATCATTCTGCCGGGCAATGATTATGAGTTCGGAGTCAACCAGAAAGGTGATGAGCACAGGGGCATTCACGCCTGATGGAAAGGGTTTTCAGGGGAGACAAATGAGATCAAAGGGGGGTAAAAAGAGGCTTTTTCTGGGCACGGGCATCATGCTCTGTGTCCTGTTCATGCTTTGCTGTACTGCACTGGCCGATGAGCCGGTGCTGAGCCGGAGCAAGGTCAAACTGGCGGTAAACAATGCCTTTGTACTCCGCGTGAAGAATGCGGGGGGTGAGGTAGAGTGGAAGAATTCCAACAAGAAGGTCCTGAAGGTCGTTTACAGTGATTCTTCCAGAATTGTCGTCAAAGCAAAGAAACCCGGTACTGCCAGGATCAGGTGCAAGGCGGACGGCGTAACCAAGGTCTGCCGCTTTACCGTGAAGACGGTGAAGGGGATCCCCGCGAAGATGACGGTCATCGAGGGGGACAAGGTCTGGTTCAGGCAGAATGACAAGACCGGGAAATGGAAATCCTCAAACGAGAAGATCGCGAAGATCTCCGGGAAGAAAAGCGCCAGATCCAAAAAGATCCGTTTCCGGGATGTGGGAACGGTAAAGATCACAGAAAGGATCGGGAAGAAAAAGTATACCTGCAGGGTGACGGTCCTGACAAAGGAGGGGTATGAGACCCGCCCCGTCGTGCCGGACACTGCGTCCGGTGAAGCAGGCCAGCCGATGACCCGGGTCTGGCGGTTTATCCTGAACCTGTATGAGATCTCCCAGCAGGTGGACGCCGATATTGCGGCGGGCATTACCTGGGCATATTACAATACCAGTTCCCATCGAAGTGCCACGACCTTTGAGGAGACGCGGGCACAGGGGAAGACCTGGACCAACTGCATGGGCGGGGTGACTTTTGCGCTGCGGCTGCATGATCTGGTCGGACCGGAGGGGGTCCGCTGGTTCGGCGCAAAAGGAGGTATTAACTGGTTCGGTGCACAGGCAGAGGCAGATGCCCGGCGGTATTTTGACGTGATACCGGTCTTCAAAAAAGTTCAGGACGGGATAGCGGACAACAGCATTCAGCCCGGCGATATTCTGATCTACAAGAGTATCGTACATGTGAATGTCTATCTCGGAAATATGCTCTCATTTGATACAGGTCACGCTTTCTGCAGCAGATCCGGTGAAGGAGCGCCTTATGAGCGTTGGATGGGTCCGACCCCGTATCTCAATTACACCTGCTGTTATGT
>JAGCAV010000548.1 GCA_017652545.1 Lachnospiraceae bacterium | reverse complement strand
CGAATGCGGACGCAGCCATCTGGTCGATCGGTACCGGAAACTGAGGGCAATAAAGGAATCAACAATAAGGAGGATGTTATGACGTCAAGAGAAAGAGTGATTGAAGCCATCAATCACAGACAGCCGGATCGATGCCCGATCGATCTGGGCAGCAACGGTCAGACCGGTATGAATGTCAGTACGGTATACCGGCTCAGAAAAGCGCTCGGCCTGGATGAACACAGGCTGAAAGCCATTGAACCCTTCCAGATGCTCGGGGAGATTGAGGAAGACCTGCTCAGGGCAGTACACAGTGATGTGGTCGGCCTGTGGAACCGGGGAAATATGATGGGGTTCAGCCAGGATACGTGGAAACCTTTTGATCTGGATGACGGGACACCGACCTGGATCGGCAGCGGGTTTGAGTATGATGTGAATGAGAACGGCGATAAGCTGGTCTATGAACAGGGTGACCGCAGGGCAAAGTATGCGACCTGTATGACGAAGGGAGGATCCTTCTTTGACAATATCAGCCATGTTGCGGAACCGTTTGACATGGATATCGACGAGGAAGATCTGACACCGCTGGAAGACTACAAAGATGATTTCAAGGTCTGCTCGGATGAAGATGCCAGATACTGGGAAGAGGAATCCATAAGACTCTATGAGGGAACGGATTATGCCATCATGGGTGTGCTTGGAGGCGGGGGCCTCGGGGATGTGGCCCATATTCCGGGTCCCGCCCTGAAGAGTCCGAGAGGGATCCGCACCATTCCCGACTGGATCATGGCACAGAAACTGTTTCCCGACTATATCCATGCCGTATTTGATCTTCAGACGGATGTCATGCTCAAGAACCTGGAGATCTATAAACAGGCGGTGGGAGAGCGGATCCAGGTGATCTGGATCTCAGGTACGGATTTCGGGACGCAGAGCGGTCCGTTCATGAGCCTGGATACTTTCAGGGAGCTGTATAAACCTTATTACCGGAAGATCAATGACTGGGTCCATCAGAATACGAACTGGAAGACCTTTTATCATACCTGCGGCTGCATCAATCAGTTCCTGGATGATTTTTATGAAATGGGCATTGACTGCCTCAACCCGGTTCAGTTTTCTGCCATGGAGCCGAAGGGAATGGGGCCTCAGCGTCTGAAGGACGAGTACGGTGACAAGTTCACTTTCTGGGGCGGCGGTGTCGACACGCAGCACGTCCTTCCCTTCGGAACGCCGGACGAGGTGCGGGAGCAGGTAAAGGAAAGGGTGAAGATCCTGAACAGAAACGGCGGATACATTTTCAATACGATCCATAATGTCGTGGCCAATGTGCCGCCGGAGAATCTGATCGCCATGTATGAGACCGTGCTCGGAGAGAAAATCAGATAACAGGTCGGGAGGAAAACCGGGATGAGCTTTGCAGATGAACTTAGGAATCATAACCGCGCGGCATCGGGTCAGCGCCCCGATGCTGAAGCCGCTCATCTGTGCAGGAGACTGACAGAGGCAATCAAAGATGGATGCAGGCAGGCTTCGCATGACGGACGCAGCGCCATTTTCGGTTATGTATTTCTGTATACTGACCAGGGTGAAGAAAAAGCCAGATTTGTTGAGACATTGCCCAGACTGAGAGAGCAGGCCGGCCGGACGGCTGAGGATCCTGCCGGAAGAAACTGCGAGGGGTTCACCTGTGAGGCGGACGGATATTCCTCTAAAGAAGTCAGGCTGTATTAAGGTTACATTATTCCGGGAGAGGTCAAGGCACTT
>JAGCAV010000547.1 GCA_017652545.1 Lachnospiraceae bacterium | reverse complement strand
TGCCACCTCCCGGATCACTTTCTCAACATCCGCCCTCTGCACCCTGTCCCTGCTTACAGCAGACATTTTCGCATGCGGAATGTCCAACCGGCGGATCACCATTCCCTGGTCCTTCTCATCAAACTCCATCACCGCCAGGGTAATGTCCTGGTTACAGCGCCTCGGCCCGCAGCTTCCCGGATTGATCAGAATCGTGCCGCCTTCCGTCCTCCGCTCATACCTGTGGGAGTGACCATACACGACCAGATCATACGAAGAAAGCTCCTTCGGCAGATCCTTTTTCTTATGCGTCATGTATATGTGCAGGCCGGACAGCTGAAAATCAAGAAATAACGGGAGATGCTCCGCCCACTCTTTATCATTGTTTCCCCTGACGGCATAGACCGGCGCGATCTGCTCCAGCCGCTCAATGATCTCCTGCCGGTTGATATCCCCGCCATGCAGAATGGCATCGCAGCCCTCAAGCGCAACGAGAACTTCCGGCCTGAGCAGGCCATGCGTGTCAGAAAGGATCCCTATCTTCTTCATCTTCATGTATTCCCCGAAGCGGCTTCAAAGGTGAAAATACCTGTCCGCAATGTGGCAGTATCCGCCGGGGTTCTTATCCAGGTACTTCTGATGGTACTCTTCGGCAGAGAAAAAGTTCCTGATCGGCTCCAGTTCCACAGCCAGCTTAGCCCCCGCTTTTTCCTCTTCCGCCTGATAGACAGCCTCGATCTCCGGAAGCTGTCCTTCGTCTGTATAATAAATGCCTGTCCGATACTGGATACCGACATCATTCCCCTGCTTATTGACGGACAGCGGGTCAATGACCATGAAATAATAGCCAAGCAGTTCTTTCAAAGAGATCTTCTCCGGGTCATAATCGATTCTGACGGTCTCCGCATGTCCGCTGTCGGAACATACCTGCTGATAGCTTGGCGCCCTGTCCGGCCCGTTCGCATAGCCAACCTCCGTCCCTGTCACTCCGTCGAACTGGTCGAAAAACTTCTGCATTCCCCAGAAGCAGCCTCCGGCCAGATAAATCGTACTTACAGCCATTTCTTCCTCTCCTGTCTTTGCTGTTTCCGTTTCCTGCGTCATACCTCCGGCTGCAAATCCCGTCAAAAAAACTGAAAGAAGAAGTGCTGCCGGTACTTTAATTATCCAGGATCTCATACCCATGCCCCCTCCCTGTTGTCTCCTGCCGGAACCGGTATGGCGGCTCCAAACAGATTTATTTTAACATAGGTATGTATCTCTGAAAAGATTGGCTCAAGATTGGCTGAAGATCACCGGCAGCTTCGTGCAGGGCACAGGCTTCGGCGACTCGGACAGTTGACCGGTATTCGTCCAAAAGTATATAATAATGATGTCCGGAAAAGCAAAATCAGGGACATGATCGGGGGGTAAGGATCTGTCCCACAGCACAAGGAAAGGAGAAATCTGATGAAGAGTATTTCAAGAAGGGATTTCCTGAAAGCTACCCTGGCAGGAACTGCCACCGTCGCTGCTTCAGGACTCATGGGGTCGATCGGTCTGGCCGATGACGCTGCCGTTTACACGCCCGGCACCTACTCCGCGCAGGCACAGGGCATCGGCACAGTCACCGTCACGATGACCTTTGATGAGACAAGCATTACAGATGTTGTCCTGGATGTTTCCGAGGAAACGGCAAGCATCGGACAGGCTGCGGCTGAAGATCTGAAAGCGGCTCTGATGGCTGCCCAGAGCGGCGAGTTTGAAGCTATTTCAGGCGCGACCGTTACCTCCTCTGCCGTACAGAAAGCAGCTGCCAACTGCATCGCGCAGGCGAAAGGTGAGATCGAAGTTCAGGTCATCTCCGAGAAAGAAGAGGCAGAGGACGGCGACTGGCTCGGAACCGAACCCGAGATCGACGAGTCGGAGATCACGCAGACATTTGAGACCGATATCCTGGTCATCGGCTGCGGTACCGGCGGCATGTTCACCATGGCTTCCGCTGCGGAAGAAGGCGCGAAAGTCATCGGTATCGACCGCTTCCCCACCGGCGTGGGCATCCGCGACGACCTTGGCGCGATCGATTCCCGCTATCAGAAGGAATGGGGCACAAAGATCGACAAGCTTGAGTATGTGACCATGGCCACCGCTTATGCGGCAGGACACATCAAACAGGATCTGGTGAAGCTCTGGGCAGACAAATCCGGCGGCGTAATCGACTGGTATGGCGACAGGCTTGCTGAGCGCGGCGTACAGCTGTGGCATGAATCAGGTGACAGCGATGATGAAGTCCGCTACAAACACTACGCGACCGGACATTCACCGCGCTGGACGGGAAGCGATGACGGAACCGGCGAAGTCCTGAACGGCAATAAGGTCCTCTATGACTATGCCACCTCTCTGGGCGCCGAATTCCATTACAACACCACCATGATCAAACTGGTGAAGGAAGACGGAAAAGTCACCGGCTGTATCGCCAAAAACGAGAATGACGAGTATGTGAAATATGTTGCCAATAAGGGCACGGTCGTCTGCACGGGCGGATATTCCCTGAACTATCCCATGATGGAAGCCATGCAGCCCTGGAACCTGCGCGTGATCGGCATGAACGGTTCCGAACCGGGCGCCTTCGGCGATGGCATCAAAGCCTGCCTGTGGGCCGGCGCCAAGATGGATGAGACGCACTGCCTGATGATTTTCGACCGCTGCGCGCTTCGTCCCGATCAGGAAACCGGCGCGGAGACCGCCAAGGCCGGCGATACCGGATTCTTCTGGATGGGTTCTCAGCCGTGGCTGAAGATCAATGCAGACGGCAAACGTTTCTTCAACGAGTCCGGCACCTATGAAGGCATCATTCACGCGGATGAATACAACAAAGGCCATGTGCACTATACGCTCTTCGACAGCAACTGGACCCAGTATGCAGGACAGTTCAAGATGCACGGCTGCTCACGTCTGGTTCCGTTTGAGAACGGCGCAGACCCGAACATCCCGTATCAGGCAATCGAGGGAGGCATGCTTCCCGGACTGATCGAGGCAGGTTTTGTGTTCCAGGCAGATACGATCGAAGAACTGAGTGAGAAGCTCGGCCTTCCGGCAGACGAGGTCAAGACAACGGTCGATCATTACAATGAACTGTGCTACGCGGGAGAAGATACCGATTACGGCAAAGAGCCGCACCGCCTGACCCCGGTAGACACCGCACCGTTCTATGGCTGCAAGAACACCGGCTTCATTCTCTGCACACTGGACGGCATCAACATCGATACCAATATGAGAGCCATCGACACAGAAGGCAACGTGATCCCGGGCCTGTATGTAAACGGCAATGACAGCGGCGGATACTTCGCGAACACCTATCCGAACCTTTCCACCGGCATGGCCTGCGGACGTACCGTCACCTTCGGCTACCTGTTAGGAAAGACCCTTTCCGGCGCTGCTGAAAACGCCAGCGATGTAGAGATCATTCCGGAGAATATTCCTGTGGCAGGTGCTGAAGAAGAAGCGACAACTGAATAAGACGCTGCTTCCAGGCAAAGTGCTGTCTCCTGATCAGGCACCTGTTGCCGGTCAGTAAAAGCGAAAAAGTAAGGAGCCTCCGCGGAGGCTCCTTATTCATGCCTGTAAAAGGCAAACATGTACTGCTGGAAAACGCCGCTGTACGGCGCATATCTCTTATATGGAAATCCGTCCGGATAGTGATCCGCCAGAACGCGCCTGACCCAGACGTCGATCGGGAACGAGTCCGTGTGATGCAGTCCGAACAGGGCCACGCAGCTGGCAACCTTTATCCCTACGCCAAACAGGCCGGTCAGTGCCGTCATGGCTGTTTCCTCATCTGCCGTGACGAGTCTCTTCAGATCGATATCCCCGGCCGAGACCGCCTTCGCAGCTGCAAGCACATACTTCCACCTGTATCCCAGCCTGCATGCCGTCAGGTCCTTCTCGGAAAGCGCAGCCACCGCCTCCGGTTCGGGGAAGCCGAAATATGCCACACCCCTGGCATCTGTCATTTCCTCCCCGCATCGGGCGGCAAGCAGTTCAATGCACCGGCGGATCCCCGGAATATTCTTGTTCTGGGAAATGATGAACGAGATCAGCATCTCCCACGGATCCTGCCGCAGGATGCGGATCCCTTTTTCCTTCTCTGCCGCCTTCCACAGAAACGGATCCTGCCGCGGATCAATCCTCTCCCGGATCCTGCCGTAATTCTCCCCCAGGTCAAAATAGTCATGCCAGAAATCAGAATACGCCTCTTCTGTGCAGTCCAGCCCGTAGAGGTCATTCTCCATTTCCGTCACATACAGGCACTGTTTTCCCGCGATGATGCGCCAGGTCCGCCCGTCGGTCTTCATCCACCGGAAGCACTGCCCGCTGTCTGCGATCTTTTCCAGATCAAAATCATCTGATATCTGTACGATCATACTTTTCTATCTGCCTGCGGCGCCTGTTCGCCCGAAAAAAACTCACCAAATCCGTGTGACAATTGTATGACAAACCGCATGGTAAGCTACAGCCATACAAACCAAACACCACCGCACAGGCGGGTTTACAGAATATACAGAAACAATTGTAAAGAAAATAAATCAAAACATATACAAAGAAAATCAAAGGAATTCAAAGGAGTTAAAAACATGAAGAATTTATTCAAAAAGAGCCCGGCATTTGCAGCAGCATTTTATTTCATTCTTACCTGGATCGGTTTCCCGATCGCGGCACTCATTATGAGCCAGGTCAGAGGCATGACTTTTGGAGCAGCATGCGCTACACCTTATCTGATCGCAACATTCGGTCTCGGCTCCCTCGCCGCAGCATTTTCAGGATACAGCAAAGCGAAGAACGCATCGGATAAACAATAAAAACATACAGGAAATAACAATTCAATATATAACAGCCAGGGCGCTTCCGAAAAACGGAAGCGCCCTGTTTTTGCCGTCATAAGAGACCACACAGAAAACAGCTTACACCAACATCCACAGACAGGATCCTGTTTCCGTGCACTTCCTTCTCCACTCCGGAAAACTTTCCTGCGAGAATCCCCTGTGCCCCGCTGATCAGTTTCGGAATGATGCTTTTTTCCACTTTGATCTTTGCGTGGGACGGATAAATAAAGTCAAATTCGCTCTCCCGGGTCCACAGCCTTTGAAGTCCCGCGATATAGG
>JAGCAV010000546.1 GCA_017652545.1 Lachnospiraceae bacterium | reverse complement strand
GGTAATTAGCCACGGGAGAGTTGGTAAACCGGTTGAAGACCGCGAACCGGTTCACATAATCCCACACTTCCTTATTGTTGGTATGAAAAATATGTGCCCCGTATTTGTGGACATGGATCTTCTCCACATCCTCCGTATATACATTGCCGGCAATGTGATCCCTCTTGTCGATCACCAGGACCTTTTTCCCTGCCGCTGCCGCCTGCTGTGCGAAAACTGCTCCGAACAGGCCACTTCCCACCACAAGATAATCATACTTTGCCATTCTCTTCTCCTCTGTCTTTCACGGCTCTTCATCTGCTGTCGTGATCCGGTGTGTCAGCTGAATATATATGATTACAACGCCAAAAGAACCATTTCCGGAACCGTGCCTGCACGACGTAATCTTACTTTTGACGACTATATCATTATATATGTTTATCCCTGAAATCGCAATCCGCACCTCCGGCAGCCCTCCGGCCGCTTGCCAAGACCTGAGCCTTCCTATATAATGTGCAAAGACCATTTGAGGATCGGACATTTTGCATTCATAAAGCTGTTTTACAATAGGCAGCGCAACAGATAGGACTATGCAGTCAATTCATCATTCAAATACAGAACGCAACAACGATACAAAGGCCGTCAGGCCGCGCCGTCTGAACAGGATCGCCTTCTTCCTTGGCATTCCGTTTTTCGTCCTGCTGCTCGTCATCACCATTGGTGCCTTCATAACGCAGTACACGAATTTCCGGATCGGGCAGACACCTTCCATGGGCCATTTCTATCTGGTCGTCATTCTGGATCTCATCCTGGCGGCGGAATGGTTTCTTCTGCCTGTCATCATGCGCCGGATCAGAAAGCATCCTGCGCTTTATGCGGTCAGCAATGTGCTGGGTGTGATCGTCTACTTCCCGCTCCTGTTTACCATGACGCAGCTGATCGTCAACCAGAACTGGATGATGACGGACTATAAATACTTTGCCTGGAATGTTTTTCTTTTTGTATGCATCTGCATATTTATACTGGCCATCACCGGACATCCTGCCCTGACATCAGTCGTCTTCGGCCTGGTGATCACGGTTTTTGCCCTGGCCTGCTACTACCTGGAAAGCTTCAGGGGAAATCCGCTGATCATCACGGATTTTACCAGCCTCGGGACTGCCGCCGAAGTCGCCGGCGAATACCGCCTGTTCATGACTGTACGGCTGGCACTCTTCCTTCAGGTGATCCTCGGACTTCTCGTCCTGATGGCCAATCTGCAGCAATGGAGGCTTTCCCTGCACGGAATCATGCTTGTACTCCGGCCTGCCGGCATCGTCGTCAGCCTGCTGGCGATCTTTCTGTTCTACAACGCAAATCTGAAGCAGGATTATTTCGTGCGTCTCGATACATGGCGCTACATCCGGACGTATTCACGGAAGGGCATGCTCTCTTCCCTGATCGCGCAGATCCCGATGGTCTATGTTGAAGCGCCTGAAGGCTACTCAGCCGAGGCAGCCGTGCAGGCGGGCGGAAAATATCTGTCCGGCGCGGACCCCGCGGATGAAAGCGCCGCTCCGGTCGTTCCGGAAAACATCATCGTCATCATGAATGAGAGCTTCTTTGATCCTGCGCCGCTCGGGACAACGGACACAGACGACGAGCTGATTCCGTTCTGGCGTTCCCTTGAAGATGTCAGCAAGGGTATCCTGTATGTGCCGGTGCGCGGCAGCGGTACCTCCAACACGGAATTTGAAGTGCTGACCGGCAACAGTTATGCCTTCATGAACAGCCAGGTCATTGCCTTTACCACATACTGCAGCAATCCTGTGTATGGCATGGCTTCCACCCTGAAAGACCAGGGGTACCGGACGCTGGCCATGCATCCGATGAAAGCGACCAACTGGAACCGGAACAATGTCTATGAGTGGATGGATTTTGACGAGTTCGAGAGTATTGAAAACTGGGGAGATGAATCCTATGAAAAGATCCGCTCATGGATGAGCGATGACGCCTGTTACGACCGGCTGATCGAGCGCTACGAAGAGAAGGATCCCGGCGAGAAGCTCTTCACCTTCTGCGTCACCATGCAGAATCACGGCAGCTTTGCGGAAAACACCTGGTACAACGGTTTTACGCCGGAGGTCGATCTGAATTATGAGACGGACTATCCCATGGCAGAGACCTACCTGACGCTGATCAACAGATCCGACCAGGCGCTGGAGAAACTGATCGCGCACTTTGAGAAGGCCGAAGAGCCCACCATGATCGTCATGTTCGGAGATCATCAGCCCTGGATCGAGCAGGAGTATTTTGATCATCTGATCGCAAGCGGCACCGGGGATGATAAAATTCCCGAATCCGAACACTTCTTCTTCACCCAGTACATCATCTGGACGAACTATGACCAGGATGTCCTTGAAAAGGACATCTCCTCCAACTATCTGGGAAGCCTTGTCCTCGAAAAGGCCGGCGCGCAGCTGACAGATTATGAGCGCTTTACGCTCGCTCTCATGGACATGTTCCCCGTTCTGGGAATCGATGAGGTCTGCGATGCACAGGGAAACTGGGTGCCCTACAGTGAACTGCCCGAGGAGGCACACTCCTGCCTGCTTGATTACAACTATCTGGAATACAACAACACCTTTGACCATCGGAATCTGGCGGATTCCTTCTTTACGATCCCGGATCCGGCTGCATGATCTGATGGATCCGTTTTGGGAGATGACATGAAAAAACTGCTCTATCCGCTCACGGGACTGACTGCCGCCCTGGCAGTTATCCTTTTCAGAGTCAGACATGACAGCCTGTGGACCAGCTGGCTTTATCACGCGAAGACCGGGGGGCGTTTCTTCCAGCCCGGCCTTCTTCTGACTGCCGTTACCGGTCACCGGCTCGTCAGTGCCCTGGCGCTGGCAGGCGGCATCCTCCTGTGCGGTTTGCTGCTG
The DNA here is from genome assembly GCA_017652545.1 of Lachnospiraceae bacterium. The sequence goes on along the minus strand of JAGCAV010000546.1, from coordinate 2,668 downwards.
CTGTTTCTGGATTCGCCCTTATCGGACCGCCTGTTCGTCCGGAAGCTGTTCCCCGCTATGCGGATCGGTCACGTCTTTACCCTCTCCCTGCTCCTTCTTCTTGTCATGGCAGTCATGATCGGCGCCGGTATGGCCGGCAAGGCAGATGAGGTCCGTGAACTGACCTCCCTGCAGGCCCGGATCCGTGAATCGGGCGAGATCATTCATGCAGGAGGCCAGGTATCTGACAGCGAAGGAAACGCTTATTCCTATACAAACAGCCTTGAAAGTGTCATGAACTGCGTCCGGCAGGGCAATCCCTTCGTGGAGCTTGATTTTCAGCTGACAACAGACGGGTATCCGGTATGCGTCCATGGCTGGAACGCCCTTCTGGATGAGGACGGCAGCTTCTCGGAGGAAGCGCTCTCTCTTGATGAATTCAGGAGCAGAAAGATCATGGGCATTTTTACGCCCATGACGCTGGATGACCTTGCGGCTGTGATGGAGGAAAATCCCGGAATGTACATCATCGCGGACATACGCGGAAAGCTCGCTCCCTGCCTGAAAAGCATCCTGACGGCCTGTCCCGGTCTCCGCGACCGCTTCATCATCCAGATCTATCACGAAAAGCAGTATGAGACGGTTTACGCCATGGGGTTCCATCAGATCATCTATACGCTCTACCGGACATCTGAGGAAGAACACTCCCTTGAACGGCTCAGGCGTTTTTCCGGCAGGTCCATCCTGCTGGGCCTTACCATGCGGACAGCCATCTTCTACCAGGAAGATCTCCATACCGGTCTTCTCGGGCTGGACCTTCCGCTTTTTGTCCATACGATCGACAATGAAGAAGAAAAAAAGCAGCTGCATCAGGACGGCGCAGCTGCTATCTATACCAATATTTCAACACGGGCAGACCGGGCAGCATGACCCGGCCTGAAAGTCCGGCAGACATTTTGTCCCCTGTTCTCAGGATTCTGCCTGCATGACCTGTTTGACCTTTTCGGCGACCACCTGTTTCCAGATCTCATAGCCCTGTTTGCTGGGATGGATCTGATCTTCCTTGAACAGAGCCCGGTCCGGTTTTCCGTTTTCATCAAGGAAAGCGGAAGCCAGATCGATATAATACATATTTTTGGCCCCGTTACAGTACTGCTTCATTTTCCGGTTGGAAATTTTGACGGATTTCCAGAGGGATTTTCTTCCCCAGCAGGGACATACGGACACATAGAAGATCGGGGTCGATTTCAGATCTTTTCTGAGCAGCTTCAGCAGCCGGATGGTATTGGCTGCATTTTTTGTTCCGCTGATCCCTTTTGCCAGATCATTGCTTCCGATGTAGACCACCACCGCAGCCGGCTTAAATGACGTGACAAGCAGCTTTCTCCACTTGACCCAGTAAGCCACCGTCGAGCCGCCGATCCCCATGTTGGTTACGCTTAACGGCGCGAATGCTTCATACGCGAGGCGCCACTGATCAAAGGAAGAACTTCCGCACAGCAGGACACTCTTCTTGACTGCTCCTGCACTTTTATAGAATGTATGCAGGCTCTTATGGTCCGGTTCCACAACCCTGACCGCGCAGGAAAGAACAATATCACCGCAGCGGGCAGTGATCTCACAGCGGCCGTATTCAACACCGGTCACATTCCCGTCCCGGTCCACCTCGGCGACCGATTTCCGGGAACTGGTCCATTCCGGCTCACCGGCATATCCTTTGATCTGCAGACGGATCTGTCTCCTCTTGACCAGTGTGATGTCGGTATGACTGATGGATACGGATCCGACTGTAATGCTGCACACATAGCTCCTGCCGCGATTGAGCGCCGTGATCGTACAGGTACCTTCGCCCTGCGCCGTCACCCGGCCTTTGTCAACGGTCGCGATGTCCTTATTCGAGGATGACCATTTGACTTTGCCAGAGGCCCCCTTCAGCCGCAGCCGCTTTGTCTGTCCCAGCTTCATGGACAGGCTCTTTTTTGAAAGAGCAGCATCTGCCTGCGAAGTCTGATTTGCTGCCAGAAAAGCACCTGAAGAAAACAGCGAAGAAACGCACAAAACCAGGAACAGCAGAAAATATTTCTGTTTTCGGGATATAAAGTGCATGGATCAGTCCTCTTCCAGAAGCCTTTTTATCACTTCCTGCATGGCCTCTACAGTGTTAAAATTCTCCGGTTCCAGATCATCCACATCGATCTCAATGTCAAAAGCATCATTGAATTCGCCCACGATGGAGATAATGTCAAAGGAATCCAGCACCTTGCCGTCAATCAGCTGTTTTTCATTTTCAAAATCCACATCCGGCCGGATGCTCTTAAGTATACTTAAAATCTGATCCATCATCGTCATGTTCCTCCCTGAAATCATAGTATGTAACATTATACCCTAAACGCGGCGTTTCCACAACCCCCGGCGCCTGACACTCCGGACGCATGCAGCCTCATGGAATCTCTGCTCTTAACTCTCAGATCTCCAGACCCGGCTCTGCTCTTTAGAACCCTCCGTAGATAAAGCTCGCCGCATTGTACGACGGCCCGTAAATGCCCACCACGGCCAGCAGCACGATCGCGCCGATGTACAGGGCCCAGCGGAAAATGAGCGGCTGCCTGTCGATCGCCGCGCAGATCCCGATCCCCCGCTCGCGCAGCATGCCGACAGCCCAGAGAACCAGGACGGAAAGCAGCAGCAG
>JAGCAV010000545.1 GCA_017652545.1 Lachnospiraceae bacterium | reverse complement strand
GGGATGGGCGTGTGTTTCCTTGTAGGGTCAGTGTCGCCCCAGTATATATATTGCGTGGCGGTGCGCTCCACGCAGGTGTAGCTGTCTTCCGCCTGTCGAACAAAGTCCGCAAGCGGACTTCAACTCCCCTGTCCCCTTAATCATGAGAGGAGCGCAGCAGGACTTTGCGCGCCGAGCACGGTCGCGAAGCGACATCTTCCTCACGTGCGAGTGCGCATCCTCGCGGAGCGTTTATCGCATGGGAAATTCGGAAGAATTTCCCATGCGATAAAAGCGTGGCGGCGCCTCCGGGAGTTCGCGCGTAAGATAATGTTCTGACCCGTGAGGAAATCACCGCCCAATCCCCTCAGTCAATCATTCCGGTGCCTATGCAAGATTATTCCTGCCGCCCGAGAAACCAATAGTTATTCACGAAAATGAGCCAGGGCATTAGCTCTGGCTCATTGATCAGCATATCTGATTAGTCTGAAAAAGGACTTCGCTCCATCACCACACGTTCTTCAGCACAAAATTCTTCTCCTGCGTCATCTCCTCCAGCGTCCTGGAGATACCTTCACGTCCGATGCCGCTCTTCTTGAAGCCGCCGAAGGCCAGCTCGGGCGAACGGCAGTCGCTGCCGCCGTTGATGACCATGGTACAGGTTTCGGCGTTGCTGGCGATCGTCATGGCACGTTTGAGATCCCGGCTGAATACGCCGCCGCTCAGGCCGAAGCTGCACTGGTTGACGATCTCGAGCGCTTCCTCATCGCTGGAGATCTCGATGATGGGAACGACCGGGCCGAAGATCTCCATATCCTTGGCCACGTCCATATCCTTCGTGACATCGGTGAGGATGGTCGGCCCGTAGAATGCGCCGTCGCGCTTTCCGCCGTAGATCAGTTTGGCGCCCTGGCTGATCGTGTGATTCACCTGCTCCTCGACCCTTATGGCTGCTTTTTCACTGATCAGGCAGCCGATGGTGCTGTTGGGATCTGCAGGATCGCCCATGCGCACGTCGGACTCGAGGTAGCCGATCAGCTTTTTGATGAATTCCTCCTTGACGTCCTTGTGGATCAGGAACCGCTTGCTTCCGCAGCAGATCTGGCCGTTGTTGGCGACCCTGCTGCCGATGACTTCTTTCGCGGCGAGATCAACATCCGCGTCGTCCAGCACGATGAAGGCATCGTTGGCGCCCAGTTCACAGAAGACCCTGGTCAGGTTCTTAGCCGCGTTCTGGTAGATCCTTGTTCCGACGGCAACACTGCCCGTTACGGAGATCATGTTGATGCCCGGATGTCCGGAGAGGTAATCGCCGACACAGCCGGAGCCGCGGCCTGTTACGATCTGCAGAGCCTTGCGGGGTACGCCGGCTTCATAGAACAGTTCAACCATTTTGATCACGGCAAGCGGGCAGTCCGTGGGCGGCTTGCAGATGACCGTGTTTCCGACGGTCAGAGCCGGCGCAAGCTTGTAGGCGAAGAGTGCCGGAGGATAGTTGAACGGCAGGATGCCGACAAACACACCGACCGGATCCCGGCGCGTGAACGTGGCATTATGGAAATCACCCGCATATTCACTGCCTTTCGGGAGGGTATTGCCGTACAGATGGTTTGCAAGCTCCGCGAACTGTTTGCAGATCAGGGCGGTAAAGGCGATCTCGCCGGCAGCCTCAGCCACGGTCTTGCCGTTTTCCTGACTTAACAGCTTTGCCAGCTCATCCGTATCCCTGTCGATCAGGGCGGCTGCTTTTTCCATGCAGTTGCTGCGGTCGCGCTGGGACATCTTTCCCCAGGTTTTGTAGGCTTCCCTGGCCGCATCGACAGCCAGGTCGATGTCCTTTTCATTCATGTCGGGAATGGTGCCGAGCAGGGCGCCGTTCGCCGGGTTCGTCACTTCTATGAGGGGTCGTTCTTCCTTAAACACTTCACCGTTCAGATAGATATTCATTTGTCACCTCCTGTATCCGCCAAATGCGATCATTTATCCACCATAATGTGCTCGTTTACATACAGATTCAGGCAGACCTCACAGAGATTTCCGCCGTCCGCGCCGGCTGCAAGCCCTTCCGCGGAAGCAAAATCTGCCTGCATGTCCTCAACACTGTCCCAGTACAGTTCGCCGACGCCGTCAAAGATCGCGGTGCCGCCAAGAGCTGCCATCTGTTCCGTGTTCAGCACATTGATGACATATTTTTTCAGGCGGGGCATCTTTTTGTCCAGGTCCGCATGCGGTCCTGTCCAGTATGCGGCAAATTCCTCGTGTGTCCGTCCGGGAAGCTTCTTGAGAAGGCTTATGAGTTTGACCATAACTAATCTCCTTACTAACAAAATATGATTTCAGTGCCAGAAGTACTTTTTCAGAACAGTGCCGATATCTTGAGGTATTTCTCCGGATGCTCGCTCTGATCACGGAGGGCCTCCGGAAGTTCGTCAAAGGTGACAGTCTTTGTGAGAACGGTGGACACATCGATCCTTCCGCTGCAGATCAGTGAAAGGGCTTCCTGAAGTTCTGTTGTGGCGGTCCGGGCTCCCTGCAGTGTCAGCTCCTTCAGCGTGATCAGCGTGGTGTCAAGCGAAGAGGCGCCACCGGGCCATCCCGTATAGGCGATGACTCCGCAGTAGGACGCGTAGGAAAGCGTGCTGCCGATCGCCTGTGTTGCGCCGGACATTTCAAGGACCGCCCTGGCCATCTCACCGCCTGTAATGTCCGCGACGGCTTTGACCGAATCGGCTGATCTGGAATTGACCGTATACGGAATGCCAAGGGAAGCCGCGTATTCGAGTCTGGAATCAAGAATGTCGATCAGGATCGGAGATACCCCGTACTGCATGGCTGACATGGCTGCGAGCAGGCCGATCGGACCTGCCCCGATGATGACTGCGTAAGGGATGCCTGAAGGATTGCCCTCAAAGATCCGTGCCTGATGAAGACCGTGCAGCGCGATGGCAAGCGGTTCGGCAAGCGGTGCCAGCGTAAGATCGATCTCCCCGGGAAGGTGGATCAGCAGATGATCCGGATGGACGAACAATTCGCTCATGGCGCCGGGTTCCGCCCCGCAGCCCAGAACGCGGAGGCTTTCGCAGCAGTTCGTGTGCCCGATGGAACACGGATAGCACTTTCCGCAGTAGACATACGGGTTGATCAGGACGCGGTCGCCTTTTGCGAAGCCACATCCCTCGTCCGCTTCCAGAATCTCGGCAGCGATCTCATGACCGATGACGGACGGATAACGGAATTTTTTGCCGCCGCCCCGGTAAGCGTTGACATCGGATCCGCAGATACCGGCGGAGAGGATCTTCAGAAGGGCCTGCCCCTGTGACCGTTCCGGATCAGGAATTTCCCGGATTTGAACATCAAAAGGCGCCATCAGACAAACAGCTTTCATAGGCATCTACCTCCTTCCCAGGCAATTCAGTCACCAAAACCTTCCGGCCCCGGCGCCGCAGCACGTCAGGGTACGGTGAACGTAACATAATAATAGGTAGTTATAAATGTACAATCTTTATGGATTCATTCAAAATCTTTCGAATCCGCCGCGTGAAAAACTGACAACAAATAAACAGCGCCCGAATCAAAATATAATGCTGTTTTACCAAAAATTAGTCTATTAATCACGAGATATTATACGAGTATAATAATAGCACTACTGGACATGCGTCCATTTTGTAACCAACTTTACCAAACTGTCAACCGCATACACTACAGAACAGAAGGAGGGTATAACGGGATGAAAAAAATCAGAAAACAGGTATTGGCTTTGGTGGGTGTAGGCATTCTGGCTATGGCAATGATGGGGACAGCTGCCCGCGCAGAGGCGGCAAAACCCGGTGAAGGCCATCTTTACTGCATCATTACGGCTCTTTCGGGATTGGATTACTTTGTGGACTATCAGAGAGCCATGAAAGCTGCGGAAGAAGATTTCGGTGTCACCTGTGAATTCGCAGGCCCGACCGACTACGATATGGACGGTCTCCTTTCCGCAATGGAGCAGGCAATCGCAAAGAAACCTGTCGGTATGATCATGCTCGGGTGGGAGGACACCATGACGCCGCTGATCAACCAGGCGGAGGCGGAAGGCATCAGAGTCATCCTTACATCACAGGATCTTCCGAACTCCGACAGATCTCTCTTCATCGGTTCCTCCTCACTGGAACTGGGACACATCGCAGGTGAAGAGATGGCCAAGCTCTGCGACTACAAGGGCAAGGTAGCAGTGCTGCGTGAGGTCCAGTCGACTTCTCTTGCTGACAGATACTATGGATTTGAAGAGATCATCGCGAAGTATCCGGACATGGAGCTTGTGGAATGCGGTGACGGCCAGAACGATGAGCAGGTGGCTGCACAGGTCGCGGCAGCAATCATGGCTAAATATCCGGATCTGAACGGCTTCCTGGCTGCTGACGGCGTAGCCGGACCGGCTGTCGTGAATGCGGTTCGTGAGGCAGGCAGATCAGGCGAGACGAACGTCATCACCTTCGACCGTGACGATACGATCCTTTCCGCTATTGAAGAAGGCGTTGTGACCTGCACGCTCGTTTCCGGAACTCCGCTTGAGGTTTATTCCGCGATCCAGATGTGCGAGATGCAGCAGAACAGCTCACTGTCCGTTTCCTATGATGATGAGGCGGCAGGCGTTCAGCTGTTCCCGGCCAGCATTGACCCGGGCTGCGTGGTCGTCGACAAGGAGAATGTGGCATACTTCAAGAGAAGCTATTCGAAAGAATAAAAAGACGGTGACGTAGAAGGCACGCAAAAATAGCACGTAAAACAGTTTGAAGTTAAGAAGAAACAGAGGCAGTTTTCGGGGCGGGCAGGAAGAGAGAGATCCTTTCTGCCCGCCCGGGAGGATATTATGGAATATGTTCTTGAAACCAGGGGAATTACCAAGAATTTTACCGGCACAAAAGCACTTGACAATGTGAGCATCTTTGTGAAGCCGGGCGAGGTTCATGGAATTGTCGGCGAGAACGGCGCAGGGAAAAGCACCCTGATGAATATCCTCTCAGGGATATACAGGAAAGATTCCGGTGAGGTGTTCCTGAACGGGCAGCCGGTAGAATTCAACAATCCGAACGAAGCGATCCGGAACGGGATCGGGATTGTTCATCAGGAAGTCAGCATTGTCCCGAACCTGAGCGTTGCGGAAAACATTTTTGCCAACAGACAGCCGGTCAACCGGCTCGGAATGATCAATCGTAAGAAAATGTACGCCGATGCCAGGCAGCTCCTGGACGAATTCGGCGTGAAGGATATTGAACCGGCCGAACAGGTGCGTTTCCTGACCATTGCCCAGCAGCAGGTCCTCGAGATCCTCAAGGCGATCTCGTGCAACCCGTCTGTTCTGATCCTGGACGAACCGACATCAAGTCTGACAGACAATGAAAGCGAGGCCCTGTTTGCTTACATCCGCAGGCTGAAGGAAAAGGGCACATCATTCATTTATATTTCCCACCACCTTGATGAGATCTTCCGGATCTGCGACAGCATTTCCATTCTGAAGGACGGGAAATTCGTCTGCCGCGCGGAGGTGGCCGATATCGACCAGCCATTCATCGTCCGGAACATGGTGGGAAGAGAGATCAAGGACGAGTACGGCAGCAGGGACGGGAGCAGGAAGCCCGGTGAAGTTGTATTTGAAGCGCAGAAGGTAGGACGCGTCAGTGAATTCGCAAATGTGGATTTCAAACTGCACAAAGGCGAGATCGTAGGCGTCTTCGGACTGGTGGGCGCCGGCCGGACCGAACTGGCTTCCTCCTT
>JAGCAV010000544.1 GCA_017652545.1 Lachnospiraceae bacterium | reverse complement strand
GTCCTCTCTGGGGGGTCTTAAGATATACCCTGCTTTCCCTCCTGTTTGAGAGGTAAGCCTCAAGCAGCTCATGATCCTCTACATCCGTTTCGAGGAGCAGTTCCTTCGGGACATAGGGTGTTCCCGCGTAATACTGCTTGATGAAGGTCGAAAGGATGTCGGACACACGTTCATTGAGTCCGATCCTGACCCAGTAATGGTCTCTTCCGATCAGCTTCCCGTCCCGTATGTAGAACACCTGCACGATCGCGTCGCCCCCGTCCGTCGAGACAGCCAGCACATCCCGGTCCTGGCCGTCTTCACTGGTGATCTTCTGACGCTGCGCGACCTGCCTGGCATTTTCCAGCAGGTCGCGGCAGGCGGCAGCTTCCTCAAAGCGCAGCTGCTCTGCAGCGCTGTTCATCCGCTGTTCCAGCATGTCCAGCACCGGCGCATAATTCCCGGAAAGAAAATCAAGTGCCTTATCCACATTTTCACGGTATGCTTCCCGGCTGATGTACCCCTGGCAGGGCGCATCGCATTGTCTGATATGATGGTTCAGGCACGGCCGCTCACAGCCGATATCTTTCGGCAGGTTCCGATGACAGCTTCTGATGCGGTAAAGCCTGCGGATCAGGTCTATGGTTTCCCGCACCGCAAAGGCGCTCGTAAAGGGGCCGAAATATCTGGACTTGTCCTTCGTCATCCTTCTCGTAAAAATGATGCGGGGGAAATCCTCTCCCACCGTGACCTTGATAAAGGGATACGTCTTGTCATCCTTCAGCAGGGTGTTGTACCGTGGCCTGTGCTCCTTGATCAGGTTGCACTCCAGCACCAGCGCCTCCAGTTCCGAGTCTGTGACAATGTACTCGAACCGCCGGATATGGGTGACCATCTGCCCGATCTTGGGCCCTTTATTGCGGGTGGCCTGGAAATACTGTCTGACACGGTTTTTTAAGCTGACCGCCTTTCCCACATAAATAATGGCATCCTTCTCATCGTGCATGATGTATACACCCGGGGATGCCGGCAGCTTTTTCAGTTCTTCGGATATGTTAAAAAAACTCTCGTGATCCATCTCTTTGTTCTGTACGATGATGTTCTGTACGATGAAAAAATGCACTGCCCGGCCTGTTCAGACCGGCAGTGCAGTGATCAGGTGGGTACGCCCCGATTTGATTTATCTTCTTGCGTTTTCCATGACAGCTTCTCTTTCCCGTCTTCCCTCGCCGGCAAATACTCTGTCGCAGCACATCTGCACAGCCAGGCTCAGAAGGATGCCCATGGAAACATCAACGACGGAATGCTGCTTCAGGAACATGGTGGACAGGACGATCAGTCCGGCAAGAATGCCGGTCCCTGCTCTGACCACTCTGTACTTCTGAAGCTGTTCACTCTCATTCACCGCGTAAAAGATCGCCAGTGAATTGAATACGTGAATGCTCGGAAGGACGTTGGTGGGCGTATCCGTTGCATACAGATGCGCCACAAGATCCGTAAACATATTGTGATGCAGGAACTCTGTGGGACGCAGGTCCTGACAGTTCGGATATACACAGCTTACGACCAGAAAGACCGTCATGCCGATCGCCAGAACGGAAGCAAGCTTATAATATTCCGCCTTGTTTCTGCACCTGAAAATGAACCAGAGGATACCGCCTGCCACAAAGAAGAACCAGAGCATATACGGGATCACAAAGTATTCATTGAACGGAATCATGTCGTCAAGCACACTGTGGATCACATGATAATGTCTGTGTCCTGCAGACTCGACAATCATGAATCCCAGCATGTAGAAGACCATGTACAGAACCATCCACGATCCGTGCTTATATGTTTTCCAGAATTTCTTTATCGCATTCAAATCCTCTCCGCCTCCCAAACGGACGCTTGTATTCTACTACAAAAGGGTCTGGCGATAAATAGTACAAACTCCGAAATTCGTTAATAAAGAGCGCAAAGAATCTTAAATTATGCCCAAAATCAGAGGGATTCTCATGCTTCCGCCGTGGTCGGGCCATCGCCCGTCCCGCCGGTCTCATCCTGCGTTTTCTCCGGTTCCTCCGCCTCTGCCTGTGCCTTAAGATCAGGCAGAATGATCACGGAGTCCGTTTTTCTTTCACTGATGCGGGATGACTCCTGCTCCTTATTCGCTTCCGGATCAATACCCTCCACCCTGTGGAAGATATCCATGAACTCCTTGCCTGTGATGGTCTCCCGTTTGATCAGGAACTCGGCAATCTGATTCAGCGTATTTCTGTGCGCCGAAAGCAGCCGTTTCGCTTCCTCATAGGATTCCTTCAGGATCTCCATGACCTCTTTGTCCACATCCGCCGCCGTGGCATCCGAACAGTTCAGGACGGTCCTGCCTTCAAGGTACTGATTGGCCGCGCTTTCCAGTCCCACCAGACCGAATTTCTTCGACATGCCGTACTGGGTAACCATGGCCCTTGCCACCTTGGTGGCCTTTTCAATGTCATTGGCGGCACCGGTCGTGATGGTGTCAAAGACGATCTCCTCAGCTGCACGCCCGGCGACAAACTCGACCAGCATGGCGCGCAGTTCCTTTTCGGTATTGAGGTATTTTTCCTCTTCCGGGACATTCATCACGTATCCGAGAGCTCCCATCGTCCTGGGCACGATCGTGATCTTCTGTACGGGTTCGGAATCCTTCTGAAGCGCGGAGACCAGCGCATGACCGACCTCATGGAAGGAGACGATCCGCCGCTCCTCAGCGCTCAGGACACGGTCTTTCTTTTCCTTACCGACCAGAACGATCTCGACGGATTCGAGCAGGTCGGCCTGGGATACGACGTGGCGGCCCTTCTTGACTGCCAGGATCGCCGCCTCATTGATCATATTCGCCAGATCGGAGCCCACTGCACCGGAGGTTGCCAGGGCAATCGCCTCCAGATCGACCGTCTCATCCATCTTCACGTTCTTGGAATGGACCTTCAGGACTTCCACACGGCCTTTCAGGTCGGGCTTGTCAACGATCACGCGTCTGTCAAAACGGCCCGGACGGAGCAGTGCCTGGTCCAGGACTTCCGGCCTGTTCGTAGCCGCCAGGATCAGAATGCCCTGCGCAGGGTCAAAACCGTCCATCTCGGCCAGCAGCTGGTTGAGCGTCTGCTCTCTCTCGTCATTTCCTCCGCCGAACCGGCTGTCCCTTGTCTTGCCGATGGCATCGATCTCATCTATGAATATGATGCAGGGCGAGTGCTTTCTCGCCTCCTCAAACAGGTCACGGACCCTGGAGGCGCCGACACCGACAAACATCTCCACGAACTCCGAACCGGACAGGGAGAAGAACGGGCAGTGCGCCTCGCCTGCCACTGCCTTGGCCAGCAGTGTCTTACCGGTTCCGGGCGGTCCGACAAGAAGCGCACCCTTGGGCAGTTTGGCGCCGATCTGGGTATACTTGCCCGGATTTTCCAGAAAGTCAACGCACTCCTGCAGTGACTCTTTGGCTTCATCCTGCCCGGCCACATCCCGGAATGTGACCCCTGTCTCCTTCTGCATATACATCTTGGCGCGGCTCTTGCCTACGCCCATGACGCCGCCTGCGTTCCCCATGCGCCGCATCACGACGCCAAGCAGGATCCAGATCAGGATCAGCGGCGCGAAAGACAGCACCACGTTCAGGATCAGGTTCGTTGTTGTGTCCGGGATCTCCTCCTGGAACTTGACCTTGGCCTCCTCCAGGCGGCGGACAAGATCCGGATCATTCGTGCGTCCCGTATAGAACGTCAGAGAAACCCCCTGGGATGAGAAGGGCTGGTTTTTGGGTGTGATGGTTACCTTATTGTTTTCCAGCTTGACCCGTTCCACATTTCCCGCGGAAAGCATCTCCAGAAATTCATCATAGGTGATCTCCTGGGATGTGGAATCCTTGACCATGTTGTTGACAAAGCTCATGATCACCAGGGTGACCAGCGTCACGACCAGAAAGATCAGGAGCGATGAGTGTCTATTGTTTCCCGGCCCGCCGTTTCCGCCCCCGCGGCCGCGGTCAGGTCCGTCTCCTCTCTGATAATTATCCATACTGCATTTCCTTCCTCTGCCGGCGCGGCAGCAGCTGCTGATGTTTCCTGTCTGTCAGGCTTTCCACGCCATATTGCACTATTATAAAGACCCTCTTTCCTTTTATCAATACTCCAGAAATGAAACTTTTGTGAAGTCATTAATAAAAGGACGGCTGCGCCGTCCTCTTTCTTCCTGCACATTCCGCCTGCTTCAGGCTGCCGTTTCCTATCTGTTGCCCTCTCTGTTCTGTCTGATCCTGACTGCCTGTTCGATCAGGTCCACGCAGCCGTCATAGCCAAGCACGCCGCTGTCCAGGCTGAGCATGTAACTCGTGGCAGCGCCCCATTTTTTATCTGTCTGGAAATTGTAATAGCTGGCCCGTTTCTTGTCCGCCTTATTGACAATATCCTTTGCTTTCTCGACCGACACCTTCTCGAATTCAGCCACCCTGAGGGCTCTCTCCTTCAGGTCCGCATGGATGAACACGGTGACCAGGCCCGGGTATTCACGCAGGATATAATCGGCACCGCGCCCTACGATCACACAGTTTCCCTTCTCCTGCAGTCTGCTGATCGTGTCATACTGCGCCTGGTATACCTGCTGGTTCAGTGATGTCCCGACATAGTTCATGGATGGATACACATCCATGACGATCGAGTAAAGCAGGCTGTTGGTAGGTGCTTCATCATAGGATTCCAGCACCTTCTCCGCGATTCCGCTGTGCTGGGCCTGCAGCTTCAGCAGCTCCTTGTCATAGATCTCAAACCCAAGTCTCTGAGCAAGCTTTCTCCCTATTTCATGTCCGCCGCTGCCGAACTGACGACCGACTGTCACAATAACTGGTTTGCTCATCTTTCCACCCCTTCTGTACCGGACAACAGGTTAACCGTCTTTGCCGGGGCCGCTGACAGCACCCTCCGGGTGCCCGCTCCCTTACATGTATTATAACACAGCCCCGCTTTTTACACCAGATGCTGATACTGCTCCACTCTGGCATCCGCAAAGCAGGGAAGATTGTCATACAGATTCAAAGCCTGATCCAGCATGGGCAGGACCATGGCTGCCCCCGTTCCTTCTCCCAGATGCATATTTGCAAAGAGCACCGGATCCAGTCCGAGAAAATCCCTGATCATCGCTCCCGCCGGTTCTGATGTGGCATGCGTCGCGATCATATAGTCTTTCGCGTCCGGGCAGAGCATATACGCAAAGCAGGCCGCGATCCCGGAGATCACACCGTCGATCATCACAGGTACGTGCGCGGATGCCGCTCCAAGGTATACGCCGGTCATACCGGCTATATCCAGGCCACCCACCTTGCTCATGATGTCTATGGGGTCTGACGGATCAGGCTGCGAGCGGCTGATAGCCTCCCGGATCACCCGTACCTTTGTCTTAAGCCCGTCCCCGGACAGTCCGGCGCCTCTTCCGGTCACAACCGCGGGGTCCGCACCAAACAGGACGCTGGCGCAGGCGGAGGAAGTCGTTGTGTTGCCGATTCCCATCTCCCCTGCGATCATGAGATCATACCCCTGCGCGGCAAGTTCCCGCGCGACCCGG
>JAGCAV010000543.1 GCA_017652545.1 Lachnospiraceae bacterium | reverse complement strand
CAATGGTGATAAATGAACACATCATGGAAATGAGAGCTGCAGGATAGTTTTTTGAGTGTTTTTCATCGGAGGTCGGGAGGAAACGGACATGGCCGGTACAATGCAGCAGATCGCAGAACTGACAGGGGTCTCACGGGGGACCGTTGACAGGGTTCTGCATAACCGCGGTCGGGTAAAGGATGAAGTTGCGGAGCGGGTGAGAGAGGCAGCCCGTGAAGTCGGTTACCTGACAAAATCAGAAAAAAAGAATCTTCGCGCCCAGCAGATTCTCGCATCGTCCGGAGGTGTCTGGAAGATCGGCATCGTGACACAGCTGGCTGACGCTTCCTTTATGCAGCTGATCAGACGGGGATTTGAAGAAGCTGCCACGGAGGTTGAAGCGTACGGCATAGAAGTGATCGTCCGGGAATGCCTGGATGTGGATGAGAAGCAGCAGTGCGCAGCGCTGGACGAACTGATGGAGATGGGAATCGACGCGCTGGCGATCATGCCTGTGGAGTGCGATGGCGTCAGGGAACGGCTTCTGCGTCTGACAGAAGAAAGAGGGATACCGATCGTGACCTTTAATACGGATATCGTCGGTGTGCATCGTCTCGCGTTTATCGGCATGGATAACCAGCAGGGAGGCCGGGCTGCGGCCGGTCTCCTGGGCACGCTGATGCGGGGTACGGGAAGCGTGCTGGGCGTGATCGGCAGTTTTTCCAACAGCACAAACCTGGGACGGGTCAACGGTTTTTCAGAGGAACTGGCGGCAAGCTTTCCGGGCATTACGCTGACGGGTGTTATCCCGAGCATGTATGAAAGGGAAAACGTGGCTGCCATCATCAAAAACGCGATTCTGAACAATCCTGAGCTTGGGGGGATCGTGATGGTTTCCAACGGGCAGCTCGGCATTCAGGATGCGTTTGAAGATGAGGAAGTCAGAAAGGCAATGGCTTCACGTACACAGACAAAGAGACCCTATGTGGTCATCTATGACCTGACGTCGAAGAACCGCCTTCTTCTGGAAACGGATATTGTGGATTTTGTGATCGACCAGGATGGCTACAACCAGGGATACCGGTCTGTCCTGACACTGGCCGGGCTGCTCCGGAGCGGGCGCCAGCCGGCAGAAGAGTACATTTATACAGATATTACCATTCGGACAAAATATACATCTCCGGGAAGGGAGAGATGATGAACAGGCAGGTGAAAATCCTGTCTTTTCTGTCATTTGCCTGTCTGATTGGATACAGATGAGACAAACAGCTGTTTATGTGTGCAAATCTAAAATGAACGCATTGCGCACATTTACGATAAAATGCGGAATTCTTAAATATTTTATTGCAATCGGACGGATAGTGTGTTATGATGGACACAAGGTTCGGACATAAATGAACACAAAAGCACACAATTTGCACATACTTAATCAAACAGTTGCATCAAACAGTTACATTCAACTTCTTCAATAACAGAAAAGGAGCCCAAGCAAAATGGAAAAAACAATCAGACTGACAACAGCGCAGGCGATCGTCAAATTCCTGGACCAGCAGTATGTGGCGATGGACGGGGAGGAGACAAAGTTTGTAGAGGCTTTCTTCACCCTGTTCGGACACGGCATCGCAGTCGGCCTGGGTGAAGCGCTTGACTCGGATAACGGCAGCATCAAGGTCATGCAGGGCCGCAACGAGCAGGGCATGTGCCATTGCGCCATTGCCTACGCGAAGCAGAACGACAGAAAAAAGATCATTCCCTGTGCATCATCCATCGGACCCGGCGCAGCCAACATGGTCGTCGCCTGTGCAACAGCAACGGTCAATAACATCCCGCTGCTGGTGTTCCCGTCTGATACATATGCATCCAGGCAGCCGGATCCCGTGCTGCAGCAGCTGGAGCAGAGCACTTCCCTGGCGACGACAACGAACGACGCTTTCAAACCCGTCGTAAAGTACTGGGACCGCGTTGTCAGGCCGGAACAGCTGATGACGGCGCTGATCAATGCCATGCGCGTGCTGACGGATCCGTCGGAGACCGGCGCGGTGTGCATCGCCCTGCCGCAGGATGTGGAAGGAGAGGCATTCGATTATCCGGAATATTTCTTCAAAAAAAGAGTCCACAGGATCACCAGACCGGTTGCTCCGGCGGAGGAGATCGGGGATATCGCGGATGTGATCGCGGCCAGCAAAAAGCCCATCGTGATCGTGGGCGGCGGTGTGAGATATTCTCTGGCAGGCGAAACCATGGAACAGTTCTGCGAACAGTTCAACATCCCGTTCGGTGAAAGCCAGGGCGGAAAGAGCGCCTGCAGATCCGACAGCCCGTATTGTCTGGGCGGCATCGGCGTGACCGGTACTTCCGCTTCGAACAAGCTGGCCCCGGAGGCTGACTGCGTGATCGCCGTGGGCACCAGGCTCACCGACTTTACCACCAGCTCCAAGTGGCTGTTCCGCAACCCGGATGTGAAATTCGTGACCATCAACAATAACCGCTACCATGCCTATAAATATGATGCCGTAAAGGCTGTCGGCGACGCGAAGGCGACGCTCGAGGCGCTCACGCAGGAGCTTGAGAAACGCGGTTACAGATCTTCATATACCAATGAGATCGCTGATGCCAGGAAGGAATGGGATGAGGAACTTGAGCGGATCGGTGCCATTGCCTGCACAGGCGAGGATTTTGAACCCATGATCTCCGCGCGTGATCCCAGGACAATCCCGGAATTCTATAAGATGTACGGGACTTCCCTGACCCAGACCGCAGCCCTTGCCACGATCCGGGCCAATATCGGCGAGAATGACATCATCGTGACAGCCGGCGGTTCCCTGCCCAGCGATCTGCAGCGTGTATGGAAGACCAATAAGCGCGGCGGTTATCATGTCGAGTACGGCTATTCCTGCATGGGCTATGAGATCGGCGCATCCATGGGTGTCAAGATGGCAGAGCCTGATGTGGAAGAGTATACAGTCGTTGGCGATGCCGGTTTCCAGATGCTCAACTCCGAACTCGGAACCATCATGCAGGAGCGCGTCAAGACCAACATCCTGGTGTTCGACAACTGTGGTTTCGGCTGCATCAACAACCTGGAGATGACCCACGGCATCGGTTCCCTGGCAACTGAGTTCCGCTATACGGACGGCATGAAGCCCACCGGAAACCTGATCCCGATGGATTATACAAAGATCGGCGAAGCCTACGGCATGAAGACCTATGCCTGCCGCAGCGCACAGGAACTGAAGGATGCCATCCTTGACTCGAGAAAGCAGACACTGCCCTGCCTGTTCGATCTGAAGATCGTTCCGAAGACCATGACAGACGGCTACGACGCCTGGTGGAATGTGGGTATGGCCATGGAGTCCACAAGCGAGAGCGTCAGGGAAGCAGCGGATGAAGTCCTGAAATACAGAGCTGAGGCAAGAAAATACTGATCATTGGTGTTAATCAGGAGGAAGTCGATATGATGGAAAAGAAGTTGTTTGGCTATCCCGAATTCGATGAGAACGGCGAACAGGTGCTGACCACCTACGACAACGAGTACCGCGACATGCTGATGGATATCCGCGTGTACCGCATGAAGGCAGGCGAGTCCCGGGAATTCTGCTTCGCAGGTGAGGAGACCGCCGTGCTGCTGATGTCAGGTGTTCTGACCTTTGCATGGGAGGGACAGGAAAAGACAGTCTCCAGGGAAGGCGTTTTCACAGAGGGACCCTGGGCGATCCATGTGGCACAGAACACAGCTGTGAAGGTAACTGCGCAGGAGGACAGCGAAATCCTTGTCCAGCGTACGAAGAACGAGGCGGCTTTCCCGTCGAAGCTGTACGCGCCGGAGGATGCTCCCTGGAAATACTCCTGCAAGGGCAAGTTCGGAAATGTGGCCAAGCGCCGCGTGAATACGATCTTTGATCATGACATCAACCCGGTCTCCAATATGGTGCTGGGCGAAGTACTCAATGATCCGGGGAACTGGTCGGGCTATCTTCCCCACAGGCATCCGCAGCCGGAGACATATTACTTTAAATTTGATCATCCGGAAGGATTTGGCGCAAGTTTTGTCGGCGATGAAGTATTCAAGAGCACGGACGGAAGTTTCTCCGCGATCCCGGGCGGAGCGCTTCATCCCCAGGCTGTGGCACCCGGTTACCAGATGTACACCGTGTGGATGATCCGCCATCTTGAGGGAAACCCCTGGCTGCAGACGGACCGGTGTGAAGACGAGCGCTATGTATGGCTGCATGAGGCGGACATCAAGGCGTGACCGGGCAGATCAAAAGAGTGAAGTGAAAAGAACGTAAAGTGAAGAGAACATTCTGAAGTCCGGAAACAGAACAACAAAATAAAAAAATTATATTAGAGAACGGAGAAAAGAGCATGCTTAACAAAGAAAAGGTAAAGCTGGGCATCGCGCCCATCGCGTGGACAAACGATGACATGCCGGATCTTGGCGCGGAGAATACCTTTGAGCAGTGCGTATCGGAGATGGCGCTGGCAGGATTTACCGGGTCTGAGGTCGGCAACAAATATCCGAAGGATCCCGAAGTGCTGAAAAAGGCCCTGGATCTGCGCGGGATTGAGATCTGCAACCAGTGGTTCTCATCCTTCCTGATCTCACAGCCCTTCGAGGAAGTGGAGAAGGCCGCCCGGGAGCAGCTGGCTTTCCTGAAGGCCATGGGATCAAAGATCATTGGCTTCTCGGAGCAGAGCCACAGTGTGCAGGGCAAGCTGGACACACCGATCTTCGGACACAAGTATGTGATGAATGATGACGAATGGAAACTGCTTTGCGACGGCCTGAACAGGCTCGGAAAGATCGCGAAGGAGGAGTACGGCATCAGCCTGACCTTCCATCACCATATGGGTACCGTGGTGCAGACCGATGCGGAGACACAGCGTCTGATGGACGGAACGGATCCGGAGTATGTTTCTCTTCTCTATGATTCGGGTCACTTTGCCTACTCCGGGGAAGACCCCGTCGCCATGGTCAAAAAGTACATTGACAGGATCAAACACGTTCATCTGAAGGACATCCGTCCGGAAATCGTGGAGAAGGTCACAAAGGAAAACATGAGCTTCCTGGACGGCGTCAGAGCCGGTGCCTTCACGATCCCCGGTGACGGCTGCATCGATTTTGAGCCGATCTTCAAAACACTGGAGGAAGCTGACTACGAAGGTTACATGCTGGTTGAAGCAGAGCAGGATCCGGCGAAGGCCAATCCGCTCGAGTATGCCATCAGGGCGAGAAAGTACATCGCGGAAAAGACAGGATTATAAAGAGATCTGACCGGGGTAAGCACATTATTATTTATACAGAAATCATATCAATTCAGTATCAGTCACTTATTTTCTAAACAGGAAAGGAGCGAAAAAATGGCAAAGATTAAAGTTGGTGTAGCAGGTTACGGTACGATCGGACAGCGTCTGGCAGACGGCGTTGCCCAGCAGGGAGACATGGAACTGGTCGGTATTGCTGACCTGGCCCCCACTCTGTCACTGCAGGCACTTCGTGAGAGAGACATGATCGGCGCGAACGGCGTGAAGTACAACCTCTACCTGGTTGACGGTGCGGATGAAGCTGCGTTTGCGGCAAAGGATATCCCGGTGGCAGGCACTTTCGCTGACCTGTGCCAGAAGGTTGATATCATGCTTGACTCCGCTCCCGGCGGCGTAGGCGCAAAGAATAAGGAAAACTATTATGAGAAGTACGGCGTGAAGGCGATCTTCCAGGGCGGCGAGAAGAACTCTGTTGCGGATGTTTTCTTCCATGGCTATGCGAACTTCGAGAAGGGTGTCGGGCAGGATTACCTGAAGCTTACCTCCTGCAACACCACCGGCCTGATCCGTACGGTTGACTGCCTTGACCGTGCTGTCGGCGTAGAGAAGGTCGCGATCACGATCATCCGCCGCGTTGCGGATCCCGGCGACTATCATCGCGGACTGACCAACGCGCTGCAGATGGACAAGGCTCCGTCCCATCAGGCGGTCGACCTGATGACCATCATGCCGCACGTGCATGCCACCGGTATCCTGGTCCATACACCGGTGACCCACGGCCATATCATCACGGTCGTCGCCTCCGGCAAGGACGGAAAGAAGATCACGAGAGAAGAGGCTCTGGCTGCATTCCAGAAGCATCCGCGTATCCGCGTCGTCAACATCGACGAAGGCTTCAAGGGCAATGCTTCCCTGTTCAAGTATGCAAGGGATCTGGGCAACCGCCGCGGCGACATGTATGAGATCGGCCTCTGGGAGGATTCCATTGTCGAGTCCGGCAACGACATCATGTATGCCATCAACATCCCGCAGGAGAGCGTGACCATTCCGGAGACCATGGACGCCATCCGCGCAGCCATGAAGATGCAGCTGACCCGTGAAGAAGGCACCGCTGAAACCAACAAGTATCTGGGTATCGGCAAGTTCAAAAAATAATGGCGAAACAGCCGTACACCTGACAGACAGTTCCGACCTGCGCACGGCGCGCAGGCCGGAATATGCTGTTTCATGGCAGAGGAGATAAGACATGCGTTTTGGAATCAACACGATTGACGAATTTGAACTGAAGGGAAAAACAGTGCTTTGCAGGGCGGACCTGAACCAGCCGGTAGATAAAGCGAACGATTCCCTTAAGAGCACACAGCGGATCGAAGCGTTCGCACCGACGTTGAAGGAACTGTCAGATGCCGGCGCAAAAGTTGTGGTGATGGCGCATCAGGGAAGCGATATCGAATATCAGAATTTCTACTGTACCAGGCCTCACGCGAAGGTCCTTTCCGGCCTGCTTGGCAAAGAAGTAAAGTGGGTGGAGGATGTCTGCGGTCCGACAGCCCGCGAAGCGATCGCTCAGATGAAAGACGGAGATATCATTCTTCTGGATAACGTACGCTTCTGCTCCGAGGAACAGACGCTGTTTGAACTGAAGCTGAAACTGACCCATGAGGAGCAGGCGAAGACCCAGGTAGTCACGAAGCTGGCGCCGCTGGGCGATCTGTATGTGTGCGACGCTTTTGCCGCTGCCCACAGGGATCAGCCGACGCTCTGCGGTTTTGAGCAGGTGCTTCCCTCCGCCATGGGGCGGCTGTTTGAGAAGGAATACTGTGTGATCTCGGAACTGATGGAAGCGCCGGAAAAACCCTGCGTGTTCGTCCTGGGCGGATCCAAGATCAGCGATGCCTTCATTATGATGGAAACCGTCCTGAAGAGCGGAAGCGCTGACAGGGTGCTCACCGGCGGTCTGGCCGGAAATATCCTGCTGCATGCTGTCGGGAAGAAGATCGGCAAGGGCAGCGTGGATTTCATCTACGCGAAGAATTACGAGGAATATATTCCAAAGGCGAAAGCGCTCTATGAGGCTTATCCGGACAGGATCGCCCTTCCGGTGGATGTGGCCGGCACGCTGAACGGACAGCGGGTGGAATATGCGCTGGATGATGTCCCGGATGATTTTACGGCTGTGGATATCGGCTCTGAGACGATCAAAAGCTACTGCGCAGAGATCGCCGCAGCAAAGACGGTATTTGTGAACGGACCGATGGGCATCTTTGAGGAAGCCTTAACGGAAGCCGGCACGAAGGCGATCTTTGAGGCGCTGGGCGAGACAGCGGCCTACACAGTGGTGGGCGGCGGAGATTCCGTCACGGCTGCGAAGAAGTATAAGGTGACTGACAAACTCGGATATGTGTGCACCGGTGGCGGAGCGCTGATCCGTTTCCTGACCGGGGAGGAACTGCCGGTCGTTAAGGCGCTGCGTCACGCTGCGGCAACATTTGGAGCAAAGTAAAAATGAAAATAGAATTTGGCTACGGAAAAGGTGTCCAGAATGTGGAGGTGCCCGAAAAGAATCTCCTGGCGATTCTGACCGCGAACGAGATGGAGCATGAACGCCGGGGAGCAGATGCTGTCAGATACGCACTGGAAAATCCGATCGGTTCCCCACGCCTGAAGGAGATCGCGAAACCGGGTCAGAAGGTGGTTGTCATCACCAGCGATATATCCCGGCCTCTCCCGAGCTATGATGTGCTGCCCGGGGTGATCGATGAGCTGAACGCTGCAGGGGTTCCCGATGAGGATATTACGGTGGTATTTGCCCTGGGTTCCCACAGACCTCATACGGAGGAGGAACGGAAACGCCTGGCAGGAGATTACGCCTTCGGAAAAGTCCGCTGCATCGATTCGGATCCGAATGACTGTATCCACATGGGAAGCTCTTCAAACGGAACACCCTTTGACTTTGACAGAAATGTCGCTCAGGCAGATCTTCGCGTTGCGCTGGGCAATATTGAGTTTCACTATTTCGCCGGATATTCCGGCGGCGTGAAAGCGCTCATGCCGGGTGTTTCCACACCTGCGGCTATCCAGTGCAATCATTCCCTCATGGTTTCGCCCGACGCCTGTGCCGGAAAACTGGAGGGCAATCCGGTCCGCCAGGATCTGGAAGAGGCGCTGGCTGTGTGCCCGATCCACTTTATCGTGAACGCGGTGCTGGATGAACATAAGCACATTGTATATGCGGTTGCCGGCGATGTGATTACGGCCCACCGTGCAGGCTGCGCCTATCTGGATAAAATGTATCGCAAGCCGATCCCGCAGCGTGCGGATATCGTGCTGGTCTCCCAGGGCGGAGCACCGAAGGACGCCAATCTGTATCAGACCCAGAAAGCGCTGGACAATGCCAAGCATGCGGTGAAGAAGGGCGGCACCATGATCGTGATCGGCGCATGCAACGAAGGACTTGGCAGTGCGAAGTTTGAGGAATGGCTGGTCGGTTCTCCCACAGCGCATGCTATGGTGGAACGGATCGGACGGGATTTCCAGCTGGGAGGACACAAGGCGGCTGCCATCGGCATGGTGCTTGAGAACGCGCAGATCGACCTGGTGAGCGAGATGGATGATGACTTTGTGCGAAGCATCTTTCTGAATCCGCAGCCGGATGCCCAGACAGCCTTTGATGAGGCGATGGCCCGGTATGGAGAAGATGCGACTGTCATCGCGATGCCGTTCGGCGGCGCGACACTGCCGATGCCGCCTCAGTAGATCAATGTGGAGTATGAAGAGTGGAGAGTAAAGAGTTTCCATACTTTTAACTCAACTCTCCACTCTTAACTCTTCACTCTTTTATAAAATACAGAACAAACAGATGTGACTTAGACTTATATTATCGAAAGGGGTGATAAGGCGTATGGATTACGCAAAAGAATCATTGAGACTGCACGGAGAGTGGAAGGGCAAGATTGAAGTGGTGGCAACGGTACCCGTGGCGACCAAAGATGATCTGTCCCTTGCTTACACCCCGGGTGTGGCGCAGCCCTGCCTGGAGATTCAGAAGGACATCGGAAAATCCTATGAACTGACCCGCCGCCACAATCTGTGTGCGGTCATCACGGACGGCAGCGCCGTGCTGGGACTCGGAGATATCGGCCCGGAGGCGGGCATGCCTGTCATGGAAGGCAAATGCGTTCTGTTCAAGGCCTTTGGCGGCGTGGATGCTTTCCCGCTGTGTGTACGGACAAAAGACGTTGACGCGTTTGTCGAGACGGTCTGGCAGATCTCCGGCTCCTTCGGCGGGATCAACCTGGAAGACATCGCAGCACCCCGCTGCTTTGAGATCGAGCGCAAGCTGAAGGAAAGGTGCGACATTCCCATTTTCCACGATGACCAGCATGGAACAGCCGTGATCACACTGGCAGGACTGACCAATGCGCTGAAGGTCGTCGGGAAGAAAAAAGAGGACGTAAAGATCGTTACTTCAGGCGCCGGCGCCGCGGCTGTGGCGATCGTGAAGCTTCTTCTGTCCGCCGGCTTTAAGAATGTGACCATGTGCGACCGCAAGGGCGCGATCTATGAGGGCAGGGAAGGCCTGAACTGGATCAAGGAAGAGATGGCGCTGAAGACGAATCTTGAAAAGAAGGCCGGTTCGCTTGCCGATATGCTGGTCGGGGCAGATGTCTTCATCGGTGTATCTGCACCTGGAACGGTGACGACAGAGATGGTAAAGACCATGAACAAGGATGCCATTGTGTTTGCCTGCGCGAATCCCACACCGGAGATCTTCCCGGATGACGCGAAGGCGGGCGGTGCTGCCGTTATTTCCACAGGCCGCAGCGACTTCCCGAACCAGATCAACAATGTGCTGGCGTTCCCCGGTATCTTCAGGGGCACCTTTGATGTGCGCGCGAGCGACATCAACGAGGAAATGAAGATGGCAGCTGCCGAGGCGCTTGCCGGGCTGATCTCCGATGAGGAGCTGAATGCTGATTATATTATCCCAAAGGCATTCGATCCCAGGGTTGGAGACGCTGTGGCAAAGGCTGTGGCAGAAGCGGCAGTAAGATCAGGTGTGGCAAGGATTTGATGGAAAATGTTATTTTCCGAACATCATTTTAATGGAGATGACTATGACAAAAGAAGAAATTAAGAAACTGCAGGAGTTTGCCCTGCAGATCAGGATCGGTACGGTCGAATGCATTAAGTCCAGAGGTTTCGGCCACATTGGCGGAAGCCTTTCTGTGGCTGATGTGCTGGCTGTTCTGTATGGAAGTGTCATGAATATAGATCCTAAGGATCCGACAAAGGCGGACCGTGACAAGCTGGTCTGTTCCAAAGGCCATGCAGGTCCCGCTGTCTATGCGACACTTGCGCTGAAGGGATATTTCCCGTATGAAAAACTGATGACGCTCAACCAGCCCGGAACGGATCTTCCCTCCCACTGCGACAGGAACAAGACGACCGGTGTTGACATGACCACAGGTTCCCTTGGACAGGGCACATCAACAGCTGTCGGCCTGGCACTGGGCGACAGGCTGCAGGGCAGAGACTGCCGCACCTTCCTGGTCGTAGGCGACGGTGAGATCAATGAAGGTCAGGTATGGGAAGCAGCCATGTTTACATCAGCAAAGAAGCTGACCAATCTGGTGTGGCTGATCGACTGGAACAAGCGGCAGCTGGACGGCTACACAAAGGATGTTCTTGACACCGGCGATCTGGAGGCAAAATTCGCAGCGTTTGGCTTTGATGCCTGTACTGTAGATGGCCATGATGTGGAGAAACTGTATGAAGCCCTGACCCGTACTGCCACCGATAAGCCGATCGCAATCATTCTGGATACCGTCAAGGGCAAGGGTGTGACGGCAGTTGAACAGACTGCGAAGAATCATTCCATGAACGTGGCTCCGGAAGTGTTCGATGAATGGCTGAAGGAACTGCATGACGCTCAGAAAGCCATGAACGCATAGGAGGTGACGGAATGAATATCGTATATAACGGAACAAAAGATACCAGAATGTTAAATGCCACGCTCGCTGCGACGATCGATGAGCTCATGAAGGAAGACGATAAGGTCGTATGGCTTGATGCCGACCTGATGGGCTGCAGCGGCACTGCAAAAGGGCAGGGAGACCGCTATATCAACTGCGGTATTGCCGAGGCCAACATGGCCGGTATTGCGGCCGGACTTTCAGCTTCCGGCATGAAACCCTACGCCCACTCCTTTGGTCCCTTTGCCTCCAGGCGCTGCTTCGACCAGGTGTTCATGTCAGCCGCCTATGCAAAGAATCCGATCACCATTGTCGGGACAGATGCCGGCATTACGGCAGCTTTCAATGGCGGAACACATATGCCTTTTGAAGATATGGCACTGTACCGCGCCATCCCCGAGGCAACGGTTTATGACATCACAGACGTTCCGATGCTGATCGACGCAATCCGCAAGGCAAAGGATATGCCGGGCGTGAAATACATCCGTACCCCCAGAAAAGGATCCTACCAGATCTACGCCGATGGAAGTTCCTTCACACCCGGAAAGGGCGTTGTTGTCCGTGAGGGTTCAGATGCCCTGATCGTTGCCAGCGGCATCATGGTCCATGAAGCCCTGCAGGCAGCCAAAGCTCTTGCGGAGGAAGGCATTGAAGCAGCCGTGATCGATCCGATCACCGTGAAGCCTCTGGATGGGGAGCTGATCCGCGAATATGCTGCGAAGACCGGTATCGTTGTCTCTGCCGAGAATCACAATAAGATCGGCGGACTGACAAGCGCTGTACAGGATGCATTGATCGGCATGCCGCTTAAGTTCGGTTATGTGGCAGTTGAGGATGAATTCGGCGAGGTTGGTCCGGAGGACTACCTGCGGACACGCTTTGACCTGACATGTGATCACATCGCGAGAGTGGTGCGCGAGCTGAAAGCCTGAAAAGGTCAGTGAAGACAGGTCAGCGGGGGAGTCGGATCCCCCGCTGTCTTGTCAATAGGGAAACGGCCCGTTTCCGCTTTATGAGAGGTTAGAAAATGAGAAAGTGGAAGATCGGTATTTCCTCTGTTGACGAAGCGCCGGATACAGCGCCTCTTCTGCTGAAGGGGAGTGTGGAGGAAAACCTGAGGAAAGCAAAAGAACTGGGCTATGACGCGATCGAGATCCACACGAGAGAGAACGTGGACTGGGATATGGATGCGATCAGAAGCTGTATGGCAAAGACCGGTATCGAAATATCTCAGATCATCACCGGAAGGCTTAATACAGAGGGAGGGTGCAGCCTGATCGACGACCGTCCGTATGTGGAAAAAGCCTGTGTGGAAGGCATGAAGACCTATATCGACATGGCATCAGAACTGGGTGCCGGTATCGTGATCGGCTGGGGCAGGGGCAATCCGCCTGCGGGAAAAAGCCGGGAACTGTACCGGAGACGTCTGGCCCGGAACCTGAAGATCCTGAATGACTACGGGAAGGAAAAGAATGTCCGGATCAACATCGAGGTCATCAACCACTATGAGATGGTGTTCTTTACCACCTGTGCCGAGACAGCTGCCTTCATTGACGAGTTTGGTCTGGACAACTGTTTTATCCATCTGGACACTTATCATATGCAGCTGGAAGAAAACAACATGGCGGAAGCGGTCCGGCAGGCAGGAGACAAACTTGGATATGTCCACATTGCCGACAGCCAGCGCTGGTATCCGGGCAGCGGAGAAATGAGATTTGAACCGATCTTCGAGGCGCTTTCGCAGGTCGGATACAAGGGCTATGTTACGGTGGAGTGCTTCCCGAAAGGGGATAATGAACTGACAGCCAGAAAAGCGATCGAGTATCTGGATCGGGTGATCGGCTGAGCATCAGAACACTTAAGCATCTCTTGTCAGCTTCCGGATCCATTTGTAAGTGCGGAAGCGCAGAAAGGCGATCGGTGCCTTGAATACCTGATCTGACTGGGAGAAGAAGACGACCCATACCACGGGCAGCTTCCACCAGAATGCACTCATGAAAGAGAGAGGCACCACGATTGCCCAGGTCGAGATCATGTTCACATACAGGGTGAATTTTGCATCGCCGCCGCCGCGCAGGATCCCGTTCATGACGGGCATCATGTATCCCATCGTCACCATCAGGAAAGACATCAGTATCATCAGCTGGTCTGTCATCACGTAGGCGGTGTCGGTCAGGGAATACATGGACAGGAGCGGTCTGTGCAGAGCAAACAGGGTGATGCCGAGGATGATCCCGATGATCAGATCGATGACGGACAGAGTTCTGCCTTCCGCCTTGACTTCATCTATATTGCCGCGTCCGATGGCGCTCCCGATCATGACCGCTGAAGCAGAGGCCATGGCGCGGACGACGACCTTCAGGTACTGATAGAAGGTAGTGGCTATGGAGTTCGCGGCGATGGCATCTGAACTCAGGTGTCCCAGGATCGCGCTCTGCAGCGGTATGGAAACGGCCCAGAACAGTTCCTGTACCAGGATCTGGGTCGCCAGCCTGGAGAAATCCTGGCTGATGGCCGGGTCTTTCTTGAGCGGGTTCTCACTGAACAGCCGGACCTTCTGATCTGCTTTCAGGGCATAGACGATGACGATGACAAGCTCTGTGATCCTGGCAATGAGCGTGCCGATGGCGGCACCGCGGATCCCAAGCTCCGGCATGCCGAATTTGCCGAAGATCAGGCAGTAGTTGATCCCCACATTTACGACAAGGGAGATACAGGAAACAATGAAGGCGATCCGCACTGTGTCAGCACAGCGCAGGGTGGCCAGGATCGCCTGGGTCACCAGAAACAGGATAAAGGTGTATTTG